>CALAIJ010000310.1 GCA_937923365.1 uncultured Sulfitobacter sp. | reverse complement strand
GAATTCGTCTCGAAGGCATCGTTGTAGGCAAACAGGAACGTGTCTGCACCCGCGCCGCCATACATCATGTCGTCGCCGTCGCCGCCATCAAGCGTATCGTTGCCGTCGTTGCCCTTCAGGAAATCGTCGCCAAAACCGCCGTTCAATACGTCGTTGTCGTCGCCGCCGTAAAGTTTGTCAGCGCCACTGTCACCATTAAGGGTATCCGTGCCGGCGCCACCGTTCAGGATGTCATCACCCCAGCTACCGGTCAGAACGTCACGGCCGTCATGGCCCATCAAATAGTCGTTGCCGTCTTGGCCGTTGATCGTGTCGTGGCCTGCATGGCCACGCAGATCATCGTCACCATACTCACCGTCAAGGCTGTCATTACCGTTGCCGCCGTAAAGGGTATCGTTCTCATAGCCGCCAAAGATGGTGTCGTGGCCGTTTTGGCCATACATGACATCGTGCCCACGCTGACCATAGATTACGTCATCTCCACGGTTGCCGTAGAGAAAGTCATCGTCGCCAAGATTGAAAGTTTCAGGGCTGTCACCATAGACGGTATCGTTGCCTGATCCCGCTTTGATGGTGTCTTCGCCGTGGCGACCATACAGTGTGTCCTCGCCTGAATATCCATAAAGGAAATCGTTGGCTTCGCGGCCCTCAATGTGGTCGTTGCCGCCAAAACCGTCGATGCGTGTTTCATTACCTGTCGCGATGATGACATCGTCATTGTCCGTCGCGCGAATGTTCACCACATTGCTGCTGTTGGTATAGACCCGCCATTCAGCCTGCGTTGAGCCGTCACCGTAAATGTGGTGCAGCGCATCCACGTCCAGCGTGCCCAATTCTGTCGTATAGGGGTTGGATGAATTGTAGGTCATCACCGTGTGTTCTTGGTCGTCTATGGACGGGTCAAGGGTGCGGTCTGCATGCTCGAACGAGTGGCTTAGGCCAAGCGCGTGGCCCAATTCGTGCAGCAGAACCTGAAAGCCGTAATCACCCGGATCCATGTCGCGGTAGGCGCTGACCAACTCACCGTTACCGGATGAATAGGTGGTGCTCAGCGCGTAGTCCGCCCAGCCGCCCACGCCCGTGCCATCTGCACCAAAGACGTTAATCATCGCCTCACCAGTGACTTCGGCGAACATGACACCTGTTACTGCCGAGAAAATGTCCGTTACAGCGCGGAACTGGGCTTGTTGGTTGGCGTCAAAGGCCCAGTAGCTGGATGCGCCATAGGGGTTTGACGTGTTGATGTCAGAAACAAAATCGAAGCTGTAGCTGATCACTACAGCTGTGCCGAGATCATGCGGAGCATTCCAGCGCAGATGGTCCCATCCCTCGTCGGCATAGGCCAAAAGCGCCGTGTGGTCGGTCACATATGTAACCTCTTCACTGCCGTCCAGGCCGCCGTCCATCGCAGTGTTGTGGCCGTGGTCATGCAGTTCGCATGCCCCGTCACAATCGCCATCGCACTCTGCGTGGTGGTGGATGTGGGGTTCTGATGTTCCGTCTGCGCGTGGTGCCATTGTGCTCTACTCCTCAAAGTCGAGAAGAAGTGTTAAGGCTCCATTGTGACCAGCATTTGGCCGATTACACGCTGTTACGGAAACAAACCGTTTCCGCGGAATTTCCCCCTATCGACCGGGAATCGCCTCGCGGGTTCCGGTGTCTTCCCAGTTTTCGATCAACGCCATCGCTTCGGCTGCGGTCTCTACGAAACGGAACAGATCAAGGTCTTCCGCCGAGATTGTGCCCGCGTCCGCAAGGGCATCCCAATTGATGATCTTCTCCCAGAAAGCGCGACCGAAAAGCAGGAAGGGCACCCGCTTCATCCGGCCTGTCTGGATCAACGTCAGGCTTTCGAACAATTCGTCCATGGTCCCAAAGCCACCCGGAAAGACGCAAATCGCCTTGGCGCGCATCAGGAAATGCATTTTGCGAATCGCGAAGTAGTGGAAGTTAAAGCACAGCTCCGGCGTGACGTATTCATTGGGCGCCTGTTCGAACGGCAGCACAATGTTCAGACCGATGGAATGGCCGCCCGCATCGATGGCACCGCGGTTGCCCGCCTCCATCACGCCGGGGCCGCCGCCTGTGACGATCACGTCTTCGGTGCCGCCGCCTTTCATGGACTTCAGCGTCATCAGCCGCGCGAACTCACGGGTCTCGTCATAGAACCGCGAAAGTTCGGCCAGCGTTTCCGTGCGGGCCGTGTCCTTTTTCGCAGGCTCCGGAATGCGCGCGCCGCCAAAAAGAACGATGGTCGAGATGATCCCCGCTTCGTCCAGCAACAGCTCTGGCTTCATCAGTTCAAGGTTCAATCGGACCGGACGCAATTCGTCACGACACATAAAATCCTCGTCCGTGAACGCGAGCCGGTACGCCGGCGCCCGCGTCTGAGGTGTGTCCGGTGTCGCTTTGGCAGCTTCGCGGTCTGTGTGGGCGTCGCGCAGGGGATGGCGTTTCGTATTGGTCATGTGTCTCTCCGAATTGGTTGCGGCAAGGTGACCCGCTTGGCCGCAAGTTGCAATGGACAGCAGCAATTGACCACACTGTCGGTGGGGCGCAGGATAGATGTGACATCATCATCGAAAGGGGTGCCCATGCTACTGCAATCTCAGGTCTGCGATTTCGGATGGCCCGCGCCGGATTTCGATTTGGCCACGCCGGACGGCACCCGCCACACCCGCGATGGGCTGATGGGGCAGAACGGCCTTCTGGTCGCCTTCATCTGCAACCACTGCCCCTATGTTGTCGCCATCATCGACAGGCTGGCCGAGGATATGAAAACGCTGGAGGCGGCGGGCATCGGTTGCGCGGCAATCATGTCCAATGATTATCGCGACTATCCCGCTGATGCGCCGGACCAGATGACACGTTTCGCGCAGGCCCATGGATTGGTCGCACCCTATCTGGTGGATGTGGATCAGTCTGTCGGCAAGGCTTACGGCGCAGTGTGCACGCCCGACTTTTTTGGCTTTGATGCCAAGGGCGGCTTGCAATACCGCGGGCGACTGGATGATGTCGGCATGCGGGGGGATCCGTCAGCGCGCGTGCCTGAACTGGTCAACGCAATGACCCAAGTCGCAAGGACCGGCACGGGGCCTGCCACGCAGGCGCCCTCCATGGGCTGCTCCATCAAGTGGTCGTCATAGATTGCACGCGCGCCTAGGCCTGCGTATACCGCCCGCAACAGTATAGGAGAGACCGATGTCCAACGCCCAACTTGAGACCGCCATCGAAGCCGCATGGGAAGACCGCGACAGCATCACGCCCCAAACCAAGGGCGAGACACGCGATGCCATCGAAGCAACGCTGGATGCGCTCGACAGCGGCAAGCTGCGCGTGGCTGAAAAGCAGGACAGCGGCGACTGGCACGTCAACCAGTGGGCCAAGAAGGCCGTGCTGCTGGGCTTCCGGATCAAGGACATGGAACAGCACGATGGCGGCCCCCAGGCCGGTGGCTGGTGGGACAAGGTCGACAGCAAGTTCAAAGGCTGGGGCGACGCGCAGTGGAAAGAGGCAGGCTTTCGCGCCGTGCCCAACTGCGTCGTGCGCAAGTCCGCCTTTATCGCCCCCGGTGTGGTGTTGATGCCGTCGTTCGTGAACATCGGCGCCTATGTCGACAGCGGCACTATGGTGGACACCTGGGCCACTGTTGGTAGCTGCGCGCAGATCGGCAAGAACGTGCACCTGTCGGGTGGCGTTGGCATCGGCGGCGTTTTGGAGCCCATGCAGGCAGGCCCCACGATCATCGAGGACAACTGCTTTATCGGTGCGCGTTCCGAAGTGGTCGAGGGCTGCATCGTGCGCGAAGGTTCGGTTCTGGGCATGGGTGTCTTCATCGGCCAGTCCACCAAGATCGTGGACCGCGAAAGCGGTGAGGTCATGTACGGCGAAGTGCCCAGCGGCTCTGTGGTTGTTGCAGGCTCAATGCCCTCCAAGAACGGGGTGAACCTCTATTGCGCCGTCATCGTCAAGCGCGTGGATGAGCGGACACGCTCCAAGACCTCCATCAACGAACTGCTGCGCGACTGATCCCAATGGCCCTTTGGAACCAATCCCGCCTCTGCGGGTTGGACCAGAGGTAAAAGGAGACGCACCATGACAGGCATCGGCTGGTTTGCAGCAATCGTCGTTGGCGGCATCGCGGGATGGCTGGCAGAGAAGTATATGGAGCGGGACCATTCCGTGCTCGTCAACATTCTTCTGGGTATTGCGGGTGCGATGGTGTTTAACGCGCTGATCACCGTGTTCTTCTCCGACGTGCTTGGCGGGTGGATCGGGCAGGGCTTTTCCGGCTTTGTCGGTGCCTGCATGCTGATCGCCGCCGCCCAGTGGTGGCGCAACCGCTGAGGGCTTTGCAAACTTCACCAGATCACGCTAGGGCTGCTTTTCAGGAACGAAAGGCAGCCCTCGTCATGTCAGAGCCCAAAAAGCCCAAGAAACCGTCGCGCCAGCAGGTCTATACCTTGGTGGTCCAGATTGGCCGCAAAGAGGGTGACGGTTTGCCCAAAAAGGCCACGGGTGCCGCGCTGATGTGCTTTGCCAGCGGGATAGACGAGGCCGAGGCCGTGCGCGAGACCGTTGCCATTCTCAAGCAGGCCGATACAGCACCACTGGACGTCACCGGCTACGGCACGCTGGCCGAGCGGGAGGCCGAAGGTCAGGAGATCGACGCAGAGGAGCGCGATCTTATGCAACGCGCGCTTGCCGAGAATTCGGTCATTGTCGCGCAGATGACGCCATTCTTTGACTGACGCCATGGTGGGCCAAAGTCCCACCTTACGATTTCGCGCTTATGTAAGGTGGGCCTCCGGACCACCACGGGCGGGACGCAAATTCAAACAAGGGAGCTATGTCGATGTCAGGTGAAATGGATCTTACGGTGCTCTTGCGCGGCCTTCAGGCAGACCTTGTCGAAGGCGTCTTTGTCTTTGCGACCGTGCCGGCGGGTGCTGTGCCGCAGGACCTGCAACCGCGCATGATGTTTCACGAAGCCGAAGGCGTCACGCTGATCGTGCTGCAATCAGAGGCCGAGGCCCATGGGATCGACTATGCGTTCCCCTGCCGGATGATCACACTCAACGTGCATTCCGCGCTTGAGGCCGTTGGCTTCATCGCGCGCATTGCGACTGAGCTGGCCAAGCGCGGCATGGGCGTGAACCCGGTTGCGGGATTCTATCACGATCATCTGTTTGTCCCGGAAGATCGCGCCATGGACGCCATGGACATTCTGGCACAGATCGCACGGGACGCGGGCTAGGCTGCGCGCCGCCGCGCCAGATGGATCGCCTCGTATTGGCGCAAGACCTGATGGCAGGGTTTGCCGTGTTCCGGCAGGCCCGAGCGGTCAAAGTCGCGCAACAGACTGCCTGCCAGTTCCTCTGAATGGCGCCGGATGCGCCCGACATAAAGGCTCTCCAGCTCTGCGCCTGCCGCCAGCATCGTCTCGTGCTGTGGCAGCAATAGCTGTGTGTAGGTCACTGTCGGGCCGGACGGCTCTGCCAGGGCGTTGAACCCGTTCACCAGATGGCGGGCGGGCACCAGCACGGCTTCCTGACCAAAAAGGTATTCCACCTCTGGCCCGTCGATAAGCAAACGTTGTTCCGGCGAAACGATAATGTCTTGTTGCAGCCCAAAGTAGGGCGCGCGTACCCGAACGGGGCGAAAGCTGCCGCGCGCAGGCACGGTGCGACTGACGCGGTGCACCACAGGCACCGCGCCTGAACTGCGGGTGCTGACCGTATCGCCCCGTTGCAAGTCACCCACAGGCATGTAGCCCCACGGGGTTGCCATTGGCGTGTTGTCCAGCAGCGTCGGGCTTGGTCCTATCGGCTCGATGTCATTGGAGAGGGCAGCAAAGATCATCTCGGGTGCAAAGATCTGGCCGTGTCCGCCCAGCATCAACTTTCTGATATCGCGCAGCGACAGCGGCACAGGCGTCTCGACAGGAACAGAGATCACGGTGGTCTCTTCCGGCTGCTCCAGCGTCAGGCGCCCCCATTTGGCTGTGGAATCCCACGCGTAAGTGACCCGCAGCACATCGCGGCGGACGGTATCTTCGCGCCTGATTTCGACCCGCTTTTGGGTCTGGCCCTGCGACTGGCTCAGGCTGATCCCACCGCCTGGCAGGGTCTCGAACCACAGGCTGCGCGGCCAGGGCGCGCGGGCGGCAAAGCCCATCAGCCGCACCGGTCTGTCGTCCGCTACGGGATGCGTTTCAAACAGGATCGTGCCGCGCGTCAGCAGCGCATTGGGATGATCCGCCAACAGGGGGTCATTCTGTTTTTCCGCGCCCAAACCCCGAAGGGAGAACCTGCGCTCGTCATGATCGGTTACGGCCAGCCACGTCATCGCGTGGCCCTCAACATAGCATTACTCATAAACTGCCCGCTCGTTTGACCAAAGCAGGGATGCGCAGCGCAGCCTAAGGCACGCCTTAAGCCAGAAATCTGATGTGTCGCGTGGGGAGGTCCCTGTTTTCAGGTGACGGCCCCAATACCCTGCCTCGGGATTATTATTGCAGCCAAAGTAGCATGAAACCCGGCGCTACGCTAAGCCCGCAGTTCAGCACCCCTTGGCACCGCGCTATTTTCGCCACAAAAAGGAGAGGCTGTTTCCCGTCCGCCCAAAAGGAGCGCCCATGACCGCCATTGACCCCGTCGACCTCACCGCAAAGCTGGTGCGCTGTGCGTCTGTCACGCCTGAAAATGATGGTGCGCTGGAAGTGCTTGAGGCGGTCCTGACCCCCGCTGGCTTCACCTGCACCCGCGTTGATCGCGGCGGCATCTCCAACCTGTTCGCGCGCTGGGGTGCCAAGGGTAACACCCGTTGCTTTGGGTTCAACGGCCATACGGATGTGGTGCCCATCGGGGATGAGGCCGCGTGGTCGATGCCGCCTTTCGGCGCGCAGATCAAGGACGGCATCATGTATGGCCGTGGCACCACGGACATGAAATCGGGGGTCGCCGCTTTTGCTGCCGCTGCCATCGACTTTGTGCAGGACACTCCGCCCGACGGGTCGGTTGTGTTGGCCATCACTGGTGACGAAGAAGGCGATGCGCTGGACGGCACCACTGCGCTGCTGGACTATATGGCCGACACGGGCGAGCGCATGGATGTCTGTCTGGTGGGCGAACCCACATGCCCCGACACCATGGGCCAGATGATGAAGATCGGGCGGCGCGGCTCCATGACGGCATGGATCACGGTGCAGGGCAAGCAGGGTCATTCCGCCTATCCGCACCGCGCCAATAATCCGCTGCCCCCGATGGTGCGTTTGATGGACCAACTGGCGTCGATGACGCTGGATGATGGCACCGACCACTTTGATCCTTCAACGCTGGCGGTGGTCACGGTGGATACGGGCAATCCGGCGACAAATGTGATCCCTGCGGCCTGTTCAGCAGCAGTGAACATCCGCTTCAACGACACCCATTCCGGTGCCAGCCTGACCACCATGCTGGAGGAACAGGTGGCCGGCATCCGGCAGGCCTACGGTGTCGAGATCGACATGCGGATCAAAATCTCGGGAGAGAGTTTCATCACCCCGCCCGGGGCGCTCTCCGACCTGATCGCCACTGCGGTGGAAGCCGAGACCGGCACCAAGCCAGAGATGTCCACAACGGGCGGCACCTCTGACGCGCGCTTTGTCAAAGCGCACTGCCCCGTGGTCGAGTTCGGGTTGGTCGGCCAGTCCATGCATCAGGTGGATGAACATGTCCGCGTCGATCACATACACCAGCTCAAGGCGATCTACGGGCGCATCTTGCGGGACTACTTTGCGTGAGCGTCACCATTGACCTGACCGATGATCTTGCCACGTGTTTCGAGTTGCGCCGCATCGTGTTCATCGACGAACAAGGCGTGCCTGTGTCTGAGGAAGTGGACGCGCTGGACCCTGTTTGCTTGCATCTTCTGGCCAGTGACGGGGACACTCCTGTAGGCACGGCGCGTATCTACTTGCACGATGACATTGCCAAGATCGGTCGGGTCTGTGTGTTGAAATCCCATCGCCGGACGGGGCTGGGCGCCGCCCTGATTAACACCGCCTTGGAGGTGTCCAAAGGCAAGGCCACAACTGCCAAGCTGGGCGCGCAACTCACCGCCATCGGGTTCTACGAGGCATTGGGGTTCACGGCATTTGGGCCCGTCTACGACGACGCAGGCATCGATCATCGCGACATGGTGCGCCCCCTATGAGGCCCACGCTGATCGTCATGCTGAAAGAGCCGCACCCGGGCCGTGTGAAAACACGGTTGGGCCATGACATCGGCATGGTCGCCTCAGCATGGTGGTTTCGCCATCAGGTGCGCCGTCTGCTGCGGCGGATCGAAGACCCGCGCTGGCAGGTTGTGCTCAGCGTTTCGCCAAGTGTCGAAGGGCTGCAAAGCCGCGTCTGGCCCGCGCATCTGCCACGTGTGGCCCAAGGCGGCGGAGACCTTGGCGCGCGGATGGCGCGGATGCTGGCAAGCGGGGGACGCGGCCCTGCCTGCGTGATTGGCGGGGATATTCCAGACATCACACGCACGCGCATTGCGGAGGCATTCAAAGCGCTGGGCGATCACGACGCGGTGTTTGGCCCTGCGCCTGATGGAGGCTACTGGCTGGTCGGGCTGAAACACTCCACGCGCCAGCCGCCCACATTATTCAATGGCGTGCGCTGGTCAACGAAGCATGCGCTGGCGGATAGTATTGCGACGGTGCCGCGGTACCGGGTGGCGCGGGTTGCGATGTTGCGCGATGTGGATACGGTTGCCGACTTACATCCTGCAAGGAATCAAGGGCTTTAGCCCGCCCTTTCGGTGTTCGCAAGCGAACACCTTTCGGCAGTGGTGCAGCGCCACCCCAAGGAGCGGCACCACACGGCTCAGATAACCCATGACGTCACCCCCCCTGCGTGCTACCTGCATTCCCATGAACAATATCCCCACCAAAGACGAGATCCTCGAATGGATCACCCAGAACCCCACACTGACCGCCAAGCGCGACATCGCAAAGGCGTTTGGCATCAAGGGGGCCGCGCGGATTGATCTCAAGCGCATCCTCAAAGAACTTGAATCCGAAGGCCATCTTGAAAAGCGCAAGAAGACCTATCAGGATGCGGACCGCCTGCCGCCTGTGTCCGTGCTGGCTGTGACGGGTCCCGACAAGGATGGCGATCTTTTTGCCATGCCGATGGAATGGCATGGCGAAGGGGACGCGCCCCGCGTGCTGGTGATCACCCGTGCGGCTGATCCTGC
>CALAIJ010000309.1 GCA_937923365.1 uncultured Sulfitobacter sp. | reverse complement strand
GTGCAGATGATCGCAGGGCCCCATTGCTACAGCTTTTTCGAAGGCAACGCGCGTTTCGCGGCCCACGACGATGAAATCACCGCCTTCTACCTGACCGACTTTCTGGTCCGGCAGTTTGACGCTTTCATCATGAAGCCGATGGGGCTGGATCGCCACCCGGAACTGCGCGACATGTACTTTGGCAACTACGAAAAGCTGGTCTATCAGGCCCAGATCAAGGACGATGAACTTGTCGAGAAAGCAAAGGCTTGTGCGGCGACCTTAAACCTCAAATTCGAATACCGCTTTACGGGCTACGGCGATCTGGAGCACGCGCTGTCGGGGCTTTGAGCCTGCGTCCAAACGGCTCACACAGCCCTGAAGCCAGCTGGCTCGCCTCCGGCCCCTAACCCGCCGCTTGGGCCGCCGTTTCCCTGATCCGCTCGATCATCGCGCGCAATCCGTTGGAGCGTTGTGCCGAAAGATGATCGTTCAATCCCAATCGTCCCATCTCTGCGCGCGCATCGACCGCCAAAACCTCTGCCGGTGACAGCCCGTTATAAAGCTCACGCAACACGGCAATCAGGCCGGACACGATCATCGCGTCGCTTGCCCCGTCAAAATGCAGCTTGCCGTCCTGAAACGCGGCATGCAGCCAGACCTGTGACGCGCAGCCGTCTACCTTGGTGGCAGGCACGCGCAAGGCCTCCTCCAGCGGGGCCATCGCCTTGCCCTGATCGATGACATGGCGATAGCGGTCTTCCCAGTCGTCAAGAAACTCGAAATCCTCGACCAATTCCTCAAAGGCGGCGGTAGCCATGGGACGCTCCTCATCTCTTTGCTAAATCTTTGCCCAGAGGTAGGCCTACGGGTGCCAAACGTCCACCCTTCCCAAGACTGCATCGATAGGATATTCAAAGCAAAACAAACGGGCACGAGGCTTATGCGCAAATCACTTACCGGACTTATCGTGGCCTCGACGGTCCTGACTGCTTGTGGCTTTGCGGACAGCCGGATCAATCCGGTGAACTGGTTTGGCCGCGGCCAGCCTGCCGCCGTTGCCGAAAGCACCGAAGCCGTCAATCCACTGATCCCGCGGCGTGGCGGCCTGTTCCAGCGCGACCGCGCCAAAGAGGACGTCTATGCAGGCACCCCTTTTGACCAAGTGACCAGCTTGGTGGTCGAGCGGGTCCCCGGTGGTGCCATTTTGCGCGTCACAGGTCTGGCCGCGCGGCAAGGCATCTACAACGTGCGTCTGACCCCGACCAATGACGAGGAAGAACCCGTCAAAGGCGTGTTGACTTACCGCCTTGAAGGGGAGCGCCCAGCCCGACCGACGCCCGTCGGGGCCAAGCCGACGCGCGAAGTGGTCGCAGCACGTAAGCTGACCGACCAGCAGTTGGCAGGCGTGCGCAGCATCCGCGTTGAAGGCCTGCGCAACGCCCAGGTTGCCCGCCGCTAGGGTAAGGACCTTTGCAAAACGCCACCTCGCAAGGTGGCGCTTCACGACATTTCAATGCGGCAGGTTTACGCCGCAGCGGTCACGATGATCTCGACCGTGAACTCCGGCTTGGCCAGCTTCGCTTCGCCGCAGGCGCGCGCAGGTGCAGCACCCTCGGGAACCCAAGCGTCCCAAACACCGTTCATTTCGGCAAAGTCCTTCATATCGTCCAGCCAGATGATCGCCTGCAGGATGCGCGACTTGTCACTGCCGACCTCGGCCAGCAAAGTATCGATCTGGTCCAGACAATCTTGCGTCTGCTGCGCCACGCTTGCCCCTGCAGTGCCGACTTGGCCGGCAAGGTAGATCGTATCCCCGTGCTGGACGATCTGGCTCATCCGCTGGTTGGTGTGGTGGCGTGTGATATCGCTCATGATCGTGATTTCCTTTGATTAAACTTCGACAACTTTGACCTGTGCGCCTTTGGCGGTCAGTGCGATCTCTCCGGCGCAGAGCCGCAGCGCATCGGCGCCAAACACATCACGCCGCCAGCCTTTGAGAGCAGGCACATCGCGCAATCCGGCAGAGATACCGTCCAGATCAGCCGCCGAGGCGATCAGCTTGGCCGCGACACCTGTCTCTTCGGTTTTGCCTTTCAGCAAAACGCGTAGCAGATCGGCAAGCGCGGGGTTCACCTGCAGCTTTTCACGGCTGCGGTCCGGCTTTGGCATGTCTTCGGGCGCGCAGGCGACACCGCGTGCCACAGCTGCCAAAATCTCGTCGGCGACGGCCGATTTACGCCCCTCGCGCTGCAACAAGCGCGCGCGGCCAAGTTCTTCTGCGTTCTTGGGCTTGAGGCTGGCCAGTTCGACCAAGGCATCGTCCTTGAACACACGGTTGCGCGGCACGTCGCGGGCCTGCGCGTGTTCCTCGCGGTAGGCGGCCAGCTCGCGCACGATCGCCAAAAATTTGGGAGAGTTGGTGCGCGTTTTCACCCGCTTCCAGGCATCGCGCGGCGCGGTGATATAGGTGCCGGGCGTGGTCAGCACTTCCAGCTCTTCGGCCACCCAGCGTGCGCGGCCTGTCTCTTCCAGCTTGTCGCGCAGGAACTCGTAGACCTGCCGCAAGTGGGTGACATCCGCCAAAGCATAGGTCTTTTGCGCGTCGCTCAAAGGCCGCCGCGACCAATCGGTAAAGCGCGAGGACTTATCGACCCCCTGCTGGGCAATCTTGCGCACCAGCGTTTCATAGCCGACCTGATCGCCAAAGCCGCAGACCATTGCCGCGACCTGGGTATCAAAGAGTGGCTCCGGGAAAACCTCGGCATCCACAAAGAAGATTTCCAGATCCTGTCGTGCAGCGTGAAACACTTTCACCACCGAAGGGTCACGGAACAGGGCGTAAAGCGGCTCCAGCGAGATGCCATTCGCAAGCGGGTCTACCAGAACCGCATTGCTGTCGTCCTCACCGGGCATGGCCAGTTGAACAAGACAAAGCTTGGAGTAATACGTCCGCTCGCGCAGGAATTCCGTGTCGACGGTAACGTAGTCATGGGCGGCAGCAGCGGTGCAATAGGCCGCCAGCTCATCAGTCGTGGTGATTGTTTTCATCAGTGTCTCGTCAGGCCTTTAACGTGCGGACGTGCAATGGGCCTTGCCTACAGGACCTGCCGCGCTTTGACCAGTCAGCCTGCAATACTTATGCGTGTGCGATCCCCCGCAGCAAAGCGGCGCAGAACCGCAGGGTATAGCCGGTGTTCCAGCTTCAACACCCGTGCCGCGAGTGTGTCGGCGGTATCCTGAGGTGCGACCTGCAAGGCGGCCTGCCCCAGAATAGGTCCGTCATCCAGTGCGGCAGTCACTTCGTGGACGGTGCAGCCATGCGCGGTGTCTCCTGCGGCCAGGGCACGGGCATGGGTGTGCAGGCCCTTGTATTTGGGCAAGAGCGATGGGTGGATATTGATCATCCGCCCGCGCCAGCCCTCTATAAACCCGCCCGTCAGGATACGCATGAAGCCTGCAAGGCAAATCATGTCAGGGGCGTGCGGCGCGAGGGCTGTGTTGATCGCCACCTCAAATGCCGCGCGGTCCTCTCCGTAGGGGCGGTGATCGACCACCTCTGTCGCGATCCCCTGCGCTTTTGCCCAGGCAATCCCGCCTGCGTCCGCATTGTTGGACAGCACAACAGCGGGGCGCGCAGGGTGGCCCGCATCCATGCTGTCCACCAGCGCGCGCATGTTGGAGCCACCGCCAGAGACAAAAATCGCAACGCCTGTGCTCAAAGCAGGCTGCCCGTGTAGCGCACGCCGTCGCCTTTGGTCACTGTGCCGATCCGGAACACCGCATGGCCCTGGCTGGACAGAGCATCCTGTGCTGCCTCGACCTTGTCCGCGGCGACCGCGACCACCATGCCGACGCCCGTGTTGAAGGTCTTGAGCATCTCGGCCTCGGCCAAGCCCCCTTGGGCGGCAAGCCACTGGAAGACCGGCGGCAAGGTCCACGCATCCAGATCAATGTCGGCGCCCAAACCTTCTGGCAATACACGCGGCAGGTTCTCGGTCAGGCCGCCGCCGGTGATATGGGCCAGCGCATGCACCGTGTCCGCCTGTTTGATCGCGGCAATGGCAGGTTTCACATAAAGTGCTGTGGGCGTCAGCAAGGCCGCACCCAAGGTGGCCGTGTCGTCCCATGGACAGGTATCCTCCCACCCGAGGCCGGACAGTTCGACAATCTTGCGCACCAGTGAGTAGCCGTTCGAATGCACCCCGTCAGAGGCCATGCCAAGCAGCACATCCCCCGCCACCACGTTGGCAGGCAAGTCCATGCCGCGCTCCATCGCGCCCACGGAGAACCCCGCAAGGTCAAAGTCGCCTGCGTGGTACATGCCGGGCATCTCGGCGGTCTCTCCGCCGATCAGTGCGCAGCCGGACAGTTCGCAGCCTTTGGCGATGCCGTTGATGATGCGCGTGGCTTCCTCCAGCTCAAGCTTGCCAGTGGCAAAATAGTCGAGGAAAAACAACGGCTCTGCCCCTTGGCACACCAGATCGTTGACGCACATGGCCACCAGATCAATGCCGATGCTGTCCACGTTGCCGGTGTCGATGGCGATACGCAACTTGGTGCCAACGCCGTCCGTTGCCGCAACCAGAATAGGGTCTTCGTACCCGGCCCCTTTCAGGTCAAAAAGCGCGCCGAAGCCGCCCAGTCCCGCCATTGTGCCGGGACGCGAGGTGCGCTTGGCCGCAGGTTTGATCCGGTCGATCAAGGCGTTGCCTGCGTCGATGTCCACGCCTGCGTCTGCGTACGTGATGCCGTTCTTTGTCATGGCTCAGCCCCGTTGAATAAGATTGCGGCAGCGATACCTGATCAGATGTGTCCCCGCAACCATCCGCCGCGATGCATAAAGGGGCCCGAAGGCCCCTTCATTTTCTGTCAGGCGGTGCGCTGCACCCCTTAATCGGTGATGATCTGGAACTCGATCCGGCCTTTGGGCAAACCGGGCTGACCGGGAATACCGATGGATTCGGAAGAAGACCCGATCAGGATTCTTTGGCTGTCTGCTCCTCCCGCCGCAAGCGCGCTCATCATGGCGAGTGCGCGCAGGCGGGCGGTGGTGGCGCTTTCGCGGCTGCCCGGCTGATCGGAATAGTGCCCGACCAGACGCAAGCGGACCCCGTCACAGCGGGCGGCAAGACCGGCAAGGTTCTGTGCTGTTTCCATATCGGTCGGGTTCGCGGTGATGGCGCGCGGCGCAAAGAACACCCGCGACGCACTGGCTTGACGCTCCAACGCCTGCACACAGCTGCTGGCAGGCTGCGAGGTGTTCTGCCATGTCTGCGTGGCCGTCCCGAGGCTGGCCTGTTGCAGGTTCTCAACGATGGAAAACTCGACGCGGCGGTCATAGAAGGCATCGCCTTCGGGGCCTGTCACGCCGGAAGGACGCGTATCGCCGTACCCTTTCGCGATCATGTTGGAGGTATCAATCCCCCCCGAGGCCAACCGCGAGATCACCGATGCGGCGCGCTCTTCGCTCAGTCGCTGGTTGATCACAGGGTCACCCGACGGGTCGGAATGCCCTTCCACCTGTATCGTAAATCCGGGGCAGTCGCGGGCCACCTGCCCGATCAGACGTGCCGCGGCAAGCCCTTGGCTTGTGCCGGACAGGCCACTTCTGGGAAAGTAGATCCTAGTGTTGGCGGCCAGGGCGCGCAGATCATCGCCACAGGTGTCCTGTGCCGCCAGTTTCGCCTGCGACTCTTTGAAAAATGCGGCCGACGCTGCCTGATCTGCGACGGCCACCTGGCGCGACGCTGTCGGTTCGGGCTGCACTTGCGGTGCGACTTGCAGCAAATCGTCCGTCTGCCCGCGCGAGACTTCTTCGCTCTGGCGGGCATTTTCAAGGCTTTGCAATGCGGCCAGTACCTGCGCCGACTGGCCTGCGGTCTCCGAAGAGGCCGCCGCGGCCTGATCGGTCAGTGAAAAGGATGTCCCGCCCGTGTCAAGTGACGGCTCTTGCGGCGCGTTCCAGACCGCAATCCGCTCCGGCACGTTCAGCATCACCATGGATGCCCCCGCACCAAAGCCGACAGCCGCAATGGCGCCAACCAGTAAAATACTGCTCTTTGAAAGTCCCATGCTCGTTGCCCCCCAGCAAACTATATGTAGTCTTCATTTTCCCTATGGTTGCAATATGCCCACAGGTTTCCCACATATGGCCGTCTGATGCCCTATGACGTCAAGTGGAAACAGGCACTTTTTGCCCGTTTGAAGCAAAAACTTTAAAAACGGGCTGTTTCGAAGGGCGAAGGGCCGGGTTTCCTGGCCGCATCGCAGGCACCAGCCGCTATTTGCCTTTGCCCGCGACCCGCGCGGCACGGCGCTGTTCACTTTTTGCGCCAGCGCCAAAAAAGAAACGTGTCGCCAGAAAATAGACCACAGCGATCAGCGCAAGTGCCCCAATGCCCCCCGCATTTTGCAGCAGTGCAATAGCTGGCGCGATCCCTGTGCCGCCAGTTGCCGCTGCCCAAGCCGCAACAACGGCGCCCGCGAACACCACATGGGTTGCAAACAGAACGCAAGAGAGCTTCCACGCCTCGGCCTTACCGGGCAGCCTGTTGGTCCGGCGCGCAAAGGTTGTGCCCGCATCCATCGCAGGAACAATTGCAACTGCGATGCCCCCGCCCGTAGACGGCCGCAGGGCAAAGAGCGCGCCCAAAGCGTAATATACCGCGGCAACGCCCACCGCAGTCAGAACGGTCACACCGAGATAACGCAAGATCATGCGGCCCAAAGGCAGAGATGTGGATCGCGTCATGCCCGACGTCCTTGTCAAAGAATAGCCGCACCATAGCGCGATCTTTGGGCAGCACAATCATCCCCTCTTGACCTGACGCGCGCTGCTGAATACCCACGTTTTGTGGCGGGCCTGTAGCTCAATTGGTTAGAGCAGAGCGCTCATAACGCTTTGGTTGCGGGTTCAAGTCCTGCCGGGCCTACCACAGTGCATTCACGCAGGTGAATGCACTGTGTGCAAAAGGTCATGTGGCGCAGCCA
>CALAIJ010000308.1 GCA_937923365.1 uncultured Sulfitobacter sp. | reverse complement strand
ATCGGGATATTCTTCAGGTTCGGATCGGTGGAGGCCAAGCGCCCCGTGGACGCGCCCGCGATGGAATAGGACGTATGCACGCGGCCTGTGTCAGGGTTGATGTGGTCTTGAAGCGCGTCGGTGTAGGTCGATTTCAACTTGCTGAGCTGGCGCCAGTCCAACACGCGGGCGGGCAGTTCATGCAGGGTGGCGAGGTCTTCGAGCACGTCTGCACCGGTTGCATACTTGCCTGTCTTGCCCTTTTTGCCGCCTTCAAGGCCCATCTCGTCAAAGAGGATTTCGCCCACTTGCGCGGGGCTGCCTACGTTGAATTTGCGGCCTGCGAGTGCGTAGAGTTCATCCTCAAGCCCCGCCATTTTCTGGGCAAAGGCGTTGGACATCCGGCTGAGCGTATCACGGTCCACCTTGATGCCCGACCGCTCCATTGCAGCCAACACGGGCACCAGCGGGCGTTCCAGTGTTTCGTAGACTTTGGTGACTTCGGCCATGTGCAACTGGGGTTTCAGCAACTGCCAGAGGCGCAGGGTGATATCGGCGTCTTCGGCTGCGTAAGGGGTGGCGTCTTCCAGCGGCACCTTGTCAAAGGTGATCGCGGATTTGCCACTGCCCAAAAGCGGTTTGATCGGGATCGGTGAGTGGCCCAGATAGCGTTCGCTGAGCGTGTCCATGCCGTGATTGTGCAGGCCCGCATGCTGGGCGTAGGACATCAGCATGGTGTCGTCGAACGGGGCCACAGTGATCCCGATCTGTGCAAAAATTTTGGCGTCGTACTTCATGTTCTGACCGATTTTCAGGATCGAGGGATCCTCAAGCATGGGGGTCAGCATCTTGAGTGCGGCTTCCAGCGGCATCTGCCCTTCTGCCAATTCGTCCGAGCCGAACAGGTCGTCGCTGTTGCCCGCTTTGTGGATCAGCGGGATATAGCAAGCCTCGCCCGGTTCCACGGCCAGCGAGATGCCGACCAAATCGGCGGTCATCTCGTTCAGGCCTGTGGTTTCGGTATCCACTGCCACATAGCCGCGCGCATAAATCCGGTCGATCCACTTTTGCAAGCCGGCGGCATCGCTGACCTGCTCGTATTTTGACGGATCAAAGGGGATGTCATCCATCTTTGGCGCATCAGGTGCGGCGGGGGCGTCGGCGATGACTGGGGCTTCGGCCCCCAGCGCGTCGGCCACGCGTTTGGACAGGGTGCGAAACTCCATCTCGGCGAGGAAAGACAGCAAGCCGTCCGTGTCCGGTTCGCGCACTTCCAGATCGTCGAGGGTGAAATCCAGAGGCGTGTTTTCGTCCAGCAGCACCAGACGGCGCGACAGACGGATTTGATCGGCGTTGTCGATCAGGGTCTGGCGGCGCTTGGGCTGTTTGATCTCTTCGGCCCGCTCCAGCAGGGTTTCCAGATCGCCGTATTCGTTGATCAGCAAGGCGGCGGTTTTCACGCCGATGCCGGGTGCGCCGGGCACATTGTCAACCGAATCGCCGGCCAATGCCTGCACGTCCACCACGCGGTCGGGGTAGACGCCGAATTTCTCATGCACGCCTTCACGGTCGATGGTGCGGTTCTTCATGGCGTCGAACATTTCGACCCCGTCGCCGACCAGTTGCATCAGATCCTTGTCAGAGCTGATGATGGTGCAACGCCCGCCCGCGGCGCGCGCCTGCACGGCAAGCGTGGCAATGATATCGTCCGCCTCGAAGCCTTCTTTTTCCTCGCAGGCAATGTTGAACGCAGCCGTGGCGCGGCGCGTCAGGGGCATCTGCGGGCGCAGGTCCTCTGGCATCTCGTCGCGGTTGGCCTTGTAGAGGTCGTACATTTCGTTGCGGAAAGTGTGGGATCCTTTGTCGAAAATGACCGCAACATGGGTCACGTCCGAGCCTGTGTTCCCCTCCACATAGCGTTGCAGCATGTTGCAAAAACCCGCCACGGCGCCAATCGGCAGCCCGTCCGACTTGCGCGTCAAAGGGGGCAGCGCGTGATAGGCGCGGAAGATGAAGGCGGAGCCGTCGATCAGGTGCAGATGGTGGCCTTTGCCGAATGTCATGAGAAACCCCCGTCGCTGCGAAAAGACAGCCTTGGATGTGACATGATTTCCGGCAATTGAAAAGCGGAAGGGCTTCTTTAATCAGTTTAGGGCACCAAGGGCGGCGTGACCGTTCAGACAGCACATAGCGACATCTTTGATGTGATCGGCCAGCAGGCCGGTGCGACAGGCATTTCCGCGCAGGTGGAGATTTTGCGCGGGGTCGAGCTGTTGCGGGCGGCCTGTGCGCGGGTGGGTCTGTACAGCGCGGTGGGCGTGTTGGCCGAAACCGATCAGGACCACACAAATTGCACTGGCGGGATCGACCGCGCGATGCCCAGCATGCATGCGTCGTTGAACCTGTTGACCGGTACGCAAGCGATCCCCGGCCTTGATCCGGTTGCCCTGAAATGGGTGCGCGGGATTGCCGCCGAACTGCCCGAAAGTTGCGATGCCATGCGCCGGTTTGTCGCCGTCGTCGATGATCTGGAAGCGCGCCACCATGCCCGCACCAATGACATGGCCGTGCTACGCGAATTCACACGCTTTGCCGCCACAGAATTCAACGATCACTTCGGCAAGATCATCAACCGGATGAGCGCTGATCTGCAAGATGCGCGCACCCGGCAAAAGCACAGCACAGATACAACGGGAACCGCTGCCCGTGCGGCGCTCAAGGAAATCGGGGATGTGTCACGGAATGTGGGCCTTGTTGCCATCAATGCCTCCATCGAGGCGGCGCATGTCGGCGACCGCGGCAAAGGCTTTGCCATCATCGCCAGCGAAATACGCGAGATGTCCGAACAGATCGAAAAGGCAAACAGACAGGTACAGGCGCAGGTCGACGCGCTTATTCGCGTGATTGAGCAGTCCTAGCGTGCGGTGCGGCTCAGACTTTGCCTTCAAAGTCCTGATGCACGAATTTGCAGTCGCAATAGCCGCATTCCACAAAGCCTTCGTCGCGGGGGATTTGCAGCCAGACGCGCGGGTGGCCCAGACCGCCTTCGCCGCCATCGCAGGCGATGCGCCACTGGTTCACGATGCGGGTTTCAGGCGCTTGAAGTGTCATGGCGGGGCGGTCCTTGGGTTATCCGATTGCTGCGCCCTTATATGGCGGGTTGGGCCTTGGGGGGCAAGGGCCTCAGTCGCGGTCGATGCGGGCCTGATAGCAGTTGTTTCTGGCCGAGCGGACGTGAATATAGGCAACACGCGGGTCGGCAAAGACCTCGCGCGCCCGTGCCGCAATGTCGCCAGCCAGCGTAATGGCCCCCGTGCCGTAGACGATTCTGTCGTCCGCACCGTAGCCTTTCAACAGATAGTCCGGTGAGGTCTGCAGGATCGCAGGCGGCTTTGTCCCGCCGCCCCAGGCGCAAGGCTCCGCACACAAAAAGATCGGGCCGGTCTCTGCATAGGGGTGCAGTCCGTCGAACGGACGGTGGGCAAGGATCAGCATTGGCGCCCCTTGGGGGATGTTACACAGGCAATGGCGGCAAGGGTTGCCGCCGCCATCTGACAGGCTGCGTTCCGGCGCATGGCCGTAAGCGTCAGGACCGCCTGATTGCAGGGCGCGAACGATGTCGGTGGGCAGGGCTGTGTAGCGCATGATCTTTCTCCTTGGTGCAGGGTCAGATTGGGCTGCGGGGACAGGCACGCTCAAACCGTTTCATGCGCATCTCACGGTCATGGGATGAAAAAGGTTCACGCCAGCCTGCGCAGCGGTTACAAGGTGCATCAAAACAAGAATACCTTCATGAGGCCCGATGACCCGCACTCCCAAACCAGTGGTTTTGTGTATCCTTGACGGATGGGGCGCCCGTGCCGCGCGTGAGGGCAATGCCCCCGCGCAGGCGCAGACGCCCACCTTTGACCACATCATGGCCACCTGCCCCAATGCCACGCTGATCACCCACGGGCCTGACGTCGGCCTGCCGCGGGGGCAAATGGGCAATTCCGAGGTTGGTCACACCAACATCGGTGCGGGCCGCGTGGTTGCGATGGATCTGGGCCAGATTGATCTTGCGATTGAGGATGGCAGCTTTTTCATCAATGCCGCCATCACGGAGGCCATCGCGAAAGTGGATGCTGCAAAAGGCCGGATGCATATCGTTGGTGTCGTGTCCGACGGCGGGGTGCACGGACATCTGTCGCATATGGCCGCGGCCGCGAAACTGATGGTCGATGCGGGCCTGCCAACCGTGCTGCACGCCATCACCGACGGGCGCGATGTGGCCCCGCAGTCCGCGCTGACCTATCTGGAGAGCATATCAGGGATGTTGCCCGAAGCTGCCCGTTTTGCCACGCTGTCGGGGCGCTATTTCGTGATGGACCGTGACAATCGGTGGGACCGCGTGCAGCAGGCGTTTGGCGCAATTGTGCACGGCAAGGGGGCCAAAGCCGACACGCCCCACGACGCCGTCAAGAACGCATATGCGCAGGACATCACGGACGAGTTTATTCCGCCCACCGTGCTGGGCGACTTCGAGGGGATCAAGGACGGCGACGGGCTGTTCTTTCTCAACTTCCGCGCGGACCGTGCGCGGGAAATTCTGGCCGCCATCGGTGCACCTGATTTTGACGGGTTTGATACCGGTCTGCGCCCCGAACTCTCCGCGCTCCTTGGGATGGTTGATTATTCGCACGCCCATGACGCTTACATGACCACGGCCTATCCCAAGCAGGACATCGTCAATCCGCTGGGCGCATGGGTGGCGCAAGCGGGCAAGCGTCAGTTCCGGTTGGCCGAAACCGAGAAATACCCCCACGTCACGTTCTTTCTGAACGGCGGCGAGGAAGCCCCGTCGCGTGGCGAAGACCGCCATATGCCCAAATCGCCCGACGTGGCGACCTATGATTTGCAGCCAGAGATGTCGTCACGCGAAGTCACAACGCATTTTGTTGCCGCCATCGAGGAAGGCTATGACCTGATCGTCGTCAACTACGCCAACCCCGATATGGTTGGTCATACCGGTGATCTGGCCGCTGCGATTGCCGCTTGCGAGGCGGTGGATGCAGGACTGGGACAGGTCACAAAGGCTTTGGCCAAGGCGGGAGGTGCGATGATCCTCACGGCTGATCACGGCAATTGCGAGACCATGATCGACCCTGAAACGGGCGGTCCGCATACGGCGCATACGTTGAACCCTGTGCCTGTCGCCCTGATCGGCGGGCCGGAAGGGGCCGTGCTGTCAGAAGGGCGCCTGGCCGATCTTGCCCCCACCTTGCTGCATCTGATGGGGATTGCCCCGCCACCTGAAATGACGGGAAAGGTGCTGATTTCATGATCCGCGCCGCGCTCCTTTGTCTTTTGCTGCCTTTTGCGGCCCACGCGCAGACCGATGCAGGCGCGCAGGCCATGACCGCCGCCGCCGAGCTTGAGGCCGCAGCCTCCCTGCTGGATCAGGCTGACGGCGCGCGCGACCGTGTGCAGGCGCTGACCCAGACCATTCAGGCGTTCGAGCGGGGCTTGGGGGCCATGCGCGCAGGCTTGCGGCAGGCTGCCATCACCGAGGACCAGTTGACAGGTCGGTTACAGTCCCGCGACGCGGAAGTGGCGCAACTGTTGGGCGTGTTGCAAAGTATTGGCGATACCTCCGGCCCCAAGACACTGCTGCACCCCGAAGGCCCCACAGGCACAGCGCGGGCGGGTATGTTGCTGGCGGAACTGACGCCAGCGCTGAATGCCCGCGCAGACGCGTTGCGCCGTGATCTGGAAGATGTGCAGACCTTGCGTACCTTGCAGGCGGATGCGGCCAACCGGTTGCAAGAAGGCCTGACCCAGGTGCAAGAGGCGCGCGCGGCGCTCAATCAGGCGATGGCCAACCGCGTGGATCTGCCAACACGCTTTACGGCGGACCCGATCAAGATGGGCGTGCTGATTGCCTCCACCGAAACGCTGGACGGTTTTGCCAGTGGTCTGGCCGAGATCGTCACGGATGAAACCGCCCCGCCGCTTGCCAATCTTGAGGGCGAGATCGGTGCGCTCCGGTTGCCCGTTCAGGGCTTGCTGGTGCGCGGTGCGGGCGAAGCGGATGCCGCAGGCGTGTCGCGCCCCGGCATTATCGTGGCCACGCGCCCGCGTGCCATTGTCACCAGCCCCACGGCGGCAACGATCCGCTATGCGGGGCCCTTGCTGGACATGGGGTCTGTAATGATCCTTGAACCTCAGGCCGATACGCTGTTTATCCTGACGGGATTGGACGTCATCTATGGTGCTGCGGGTCAGGTCATTGCCCGCGCCACGCCAATAGGCCTTATGGGCGGCGGGACAGATGGGGGCCAATTGTCACCCCTGCGTGATGGGGCTGGCACTGAGCGCACAGAAACGCTCTATATAGAGGTAAGGCAAGACAACGTTCCACAGGACCCGCAGCAATGGTTCCGCACCGGTAAGGATGGATAACGATATGAAGAAGTTTGCAATGGCGGCCCTTGGGGGCACCCTCGCCGGCGTATTGGCGACAACCCAGATCGCCGGACCCCTGCTGGCGCAGGAGAATGCGGCCAGCGAGAATGTATATCAGCAACTGGATCTGTTCGGCGATATTTTCGAGCGCATCCGCGCGCAATACGTCGAAGAGGTCGAAACCGAAGAGCTGATCGAGGCGGCGATCAATGGCATGCTAACCTCGCTTGATCCGCATTCCAGCTATCTCAGCCCCAAAGACGCCGTCAAGATGCGTGAACAGACGCGGGGCGAGTTTGGCGGGCTGGGTATCGAGGTCACTCAGGAAGAGGGCTTTGTCAAAGTGGTCTCTCCGATTGATGACACGCCTGCTGACGAGGCCGGCATGGAAGCCGGAGATTTCATCACCCATGTTGACGGGCAAAGCCTGCTGGGTTTGACACTGGACGACGCGGTCGAGATGATGCGCGGGCCGGTCGGCTCCGAGATTGTCATCACCGTTGTGCGCGAGGGCGAGCCGGAGCCGTTCGACGTCTCCATCATTCGTGACACCATCGAACTGACGGTTGTGCGGTCCTCCACCCAGGGCGATACGGTAGTGCTACGCCTCAGCACGTTCAACGAACAGACCTACCCAAAGATGGCCGAAGCGATCACCGAGAAGGTCGAGGCGCTGGGCGGCATGGACAACGTCAACGGTTTTGTCATCGACATGCGCAACAACCCCGGTGGCCTGCTGAACCAGGCGATCAAAGTGTCGGATGCCTTCCTTGAAGAAGGGGAGATCGTCTCCACCCGCGGGCGCAACCCCGGCGACGGCGATCGCACCAACGCGACACCCGGTGATCTGGCCAACGGCAAGCCCATCGTGGTGCTGATCAACGGCGGGTCGGCTTCGGCTTCGGAAATCGTAGCGGGTGCCTTGCAGGACCACCGCCGTGCGATTGTCATCGGCACCAAGTCGTTCGGCAAAGGCTCCGTTCAGACGGTGATGCCCCTGCGCGGTGAAGGTGCGATGCGCCTGACCACGGCGCGGTATTACACACCGTCGGGTCGCTCGATCCAGGCGCTGGGCGTTTCGCCTGACATCATCGTTGCACAGCCGCGCCCCAGCCCGGAGAGCGAAGACGAAGATACCAACAATCGTCCGTCACGTTCCGAGGCAGACCTGCGCGGGTCCATCAGCAACGACAGCCTGACCGAGGACCAGATCAACCAGATCATGGAAGATCGCGAAAAGGCTGAAGCCGCCGCTGAACTGCGCGAGGATGACTACCAGCTGGCCTATGCCATCGACATTCTGAAAGGTCTGTCCGCACTGGGCGACAAGTAACCAAACGGTTCCGAGAAGATGCAAAGGCCCGCATATCCGTGTGGGCCTTTGTTGTTTCAGCCAAGAGTGTCTTCAAGGTCGACATCCGGTGGCTGCATCTGCAGTCTTGGGGGTAGAGGGAGGCTGGCTTCGTGATCTTGAAGGTGTTCAAACGTCTGTTTGCAGCATTCAGGGCCGCGCCCGAAAATGCCAGCGATGCCCGTTTCGAAGAGATGCGCGACCAAGGCACCAAAATCCTGCAATCGATGACCCAGCCCGACGCCTTCCCCAAGCTGGAGCTGCATCTGCGCAGGACGTTCTCGCTGTATCATCGCTGGTCGGCTGACCGGACAACAACACAGTTGCTGCGCGACGAGATATCGGCGGCAGAGCGCGTTGTCGGCCTGGCCCGCGTGTTTATGTTTCACGGGGATGGCCGTGTGCGCGAGGTTGCCATCAACCACCTTCACGGGCCTTTGATTGCCCCCGCAAGCGTCTACGCGCTGTTCTGGCGGCTGAACGACTGGTCGCCTGTCGTGAGGGCGGCGGCACTGAAGGCAACGAAGCGGTGCCTGCCTGTGACACCTGCTGTGGTCGTGGCCCCCGCTCTCAAGGCGCTGCTACCGCATATCGCCAGTTGGGGACGGTGGGGGCAGGCAGGACCCGACGCCGTAAACACCCTGCTGATGCGACAGGACGTGGCAGGGGCCTTGCTGCGCGATATCGTTGAGACGCGTCAGTCGGGTCTTGGCCTTTTGCTGCGCGAATTGTGCCGCAACCCGTGGATGGATCAACATCTGACCCGCATCGCAGAGGAGGCCGCCTTGCCGCACCTGCGCTTTATGGCGTTTGACGCGTTGATATCCGGCACTGTCAGGTGGCCTGCACGCGAGCGCCGGAAAATCTGGATCGACCGTTCATTGGGGAAATACCGCTATGCGCCCGCCTTTCACGACCGTGACCTGACCGTCGAAAGAGATGTTCCCGCACTGCTTTTGACGGCAGCCCAAGACAGATCAAGCATGGTTCGCAAGCGGGCGGCGGACGGGTTGATTGCCTTGCGCGGCAGGCGTGATCTGGCGGCACGGCTGGCACAGATTGCCCATGCGCTGGAGCACGACAAGAACATAGGCGTTCAGGGGCGCATGGCTTTCCTGCACAGGAAATGTGCGGAAGAAGGCATCGATCTGTCTGTCAGTGGCTAGGGTCAGAACCCTAGGGTCAGGACCTATTGATCCTGCACCACTGGCGTCAAAACCGCGAAAGTTCAGGGGGTGAGCGGCGTCTTGCAAAAGGTCCTGTGGACCTTTTGAGCCGTGAACGGGCGTCAGCCCCGGATGGAGGCATGCAGCAACTAACGGGTTAATTGCAAATGGCTCACGCCGCTGAAATGAAGCGGTTTTGACGTCCGTCGCGCCAAAGGCGCGCCGCGATTGTGCGGCAAACCTTGGGTTTGACGGATTTG
>CALAIJ010000307.1 GCA_937923365.1 uncultured Sulfitobacter sp. | reverse complement strand
CAAGGATGAACCAGACCAGCAAAGGCACCATCATCCAATGCACGGCTTTCAGGACGGTGCGGCGTTTGGGCAGGCTCAGAGCCATTTGTGCAGCACCTTCGGGGTGATCAGTTTGAGCGCGCCGTCAAAAAGCGCGTTGTGGCGCCAGAAATGGAATAACCCGTGAAAGGCGCCAGCGCCAAGTGTGATCAGCAGCATGCTCCACGCATCGAGCCACCATAGGGGGTGGCCGATCAGGCGCATCAGGATCGCAAGGGCGGTCAGCGCCAAGAGGAGATGAAGAGAACGGTGCATCCAAGGGTAGGCACGACGCCAGCGTGGCGAAAGTTTCGGCCCAGCACGTCCCAGCAGCCCAAAGACCAGCGTCATGCCCGACCAGACAGTTACAACGGCCACAAAGGACCACAGCGCCCAAGGCGCGGAGACGCCGCCTTTCACCATGATCAGGATCAGCATGAAAACGGCCCAATGCAGCAGAATGGAAAGGCTGCGGCGTGTCATCTGGTGCCTGCGAAGAGCGGGCATAGCCCAGCGATGAGCGGCACCGCTCGGCCAGCCTTTGGCTGTTCTCGCAGGATCAAGACCCGGGGGGTGGCGGTGGCAGCACAGTAAAGAGTTGCGCCAGTTCCATCACGTCCTCGGCCTTTTGCCAGCCGTCCTGACCGGGCGTCCAGACAAAGGTCTCGCGGGTCAACTCTCCGTCGGCGGCCATGCGGCCCAGCTTGGCTTTGGAAAAGGGGCCGGTTGTCTGACCGTTGTCCGCAATATGCCAGACGTGCTCGACAGGTGGCGGTGGGGGCGCGATGGCCGCAGGTGCCGGGGCCGACACGGTCCGTGCGCCCCAAGGGCCCGCCGCCTGTGCGCCGATCTGCATGCCAAGGCCCGCCCCCATGCCTGCCTGGATGGCCGCAGCACCGGCGCCGTCACGCCCCAGCGCTTCGGCAGCCTGGAACTGCATGTATTCGTTGAGGTTTCCGATGACACCCATAGAGGATCGCTTGTCCATGACCTCTTCAACGGCGGGCGGCAGCGAGATGTTCTCGATGTAAAGCTCGGGCATTGCCAGACCGTATTCGGCCAGTTGTGCGGCGATCTCGCGGCCGACCAATTGCCCCAGCTCGCGGGTGTTCGCAGCCATATCAAGCACCGGAATGCCAGCACGTGCTATGGTGCGTGAGAACTCTTGCACGATGATGTTGCGGATCTGGTAGCTGATCTCGTCCATGGTGAATTCGCCATCGGTGCCGACGATCTCGGTGAGGAACCGCGCAGGATCGCTGACCTTGACGGAATAAGTGCCAAAGGCGCGTAGGCGCACGGGGCCAAATTCGGGATCGCGCACGATGATCGGGTTTTTGGTGCCCCATTTGAGGTCATTGAACCGTGTGGTGTTGACGAAATAGATCTCGGACTTGAACGGGCTGCGAAAGCCGTGATCCCAGTGCATCAGCGTGGTGAGGATCGGCATGTTGTTGGTCTCAAGCATGTACAGGCCGGGGGTAAAGACATCCGCCAACTGGCCTTCGTGCACGAAGACGGCGGCCTGCCCCTCGCGGACGGTCAGCTTGGCGCCATACTTGATCTCGTGGCCTTCGCGCTCGACCCGCCAGACCATGGTATCGCGGGTGTCGTCCACCCAATGGATGACGTCGATGAATTCACCGGAGAGGAAATCGAAAATGCCCATGGGGTGCAGTCCTTTTCATAGGTTTCAGCGCAGAGTATTGTGATGGGCCAGCGTTATCAAGGGAGGCCGAAAATGGCCGCTGCATTCGCCCCGCGTGCATTCTGGTTGATTATCGCCCCGCCACAGACGAGACTGCCGTGGACGCATTTGGGTTGGGGGAACGACAGATGAAATCTATCGCACTTGTTCTGATCGCATTGGTCGCAGCGCTACATTTCTACATTGCCTGGTTCGAGATTTTTGCATGGACATCGCGCGGGCCGGCGGTTTTTGAAAGCTTCCCACCCGAGTTGTTTGAACAAACGATCCAGATGGCGGCCAACCAGGGGATTTACAACGCTTTTCTGGGCGTGGGCCTTGTGTGGTCTCTGTTCATTGCGGACGTGAAGTGGCAGGCGCGGATTGCGTCCTGTTTCCTGTTGTTCGTCTTTGTTGCAGGTCTTGGTGCGGCAGTTACCGTCGCGTTGAAACCGGGCCTTGTACAGATGGTGCCCTCAGCACTTGGGCTGCTGTTTGTGTATCTGTCGCGCCGTCAGGCTGCGGCCTGAGCACCGGATCAGACCGGCCCGCCAGCAATTTCCCGCGCAAGGGTGCGCACGATTGGCCGTGCTTCCGCCGCTGTCATCCCTGTGCGCAAGCGGCGGTCGTATAGCATGCGCAACAATTGCTCATCATGGCGGGTCAGCAAGGCAAACTCGTCATCGTCATTGAAGATCGATGGCCGCGCGGCGGGGCTGTCGTTGGCCAGTCCCAACCCCTGAGCCAGTTCTTCGTGAATGCAAGACAGGCGCAACAGATCGGGATTTTCCGACCGGATCACGGCCACAGCGGCAGTATAGGTGTTTGCATTAGGACCGGCGGCATAGGCCGCCACCGCGCAATAAGTGTCGCGGCGCATGTCGCGCAGGGCGCGCAAAGACGTGTCCGAGATGCCGGGTATCCGCTGTGCAGCCGTCTGCAAAGCCTCCGTCCGGTCGTCTTCGCCTGCGATGATCACAATGAAATTGGGCGTGCCGGTGGCTGAAACAGGGTGCCCTGTGACCCGCGCCAGACGGTTTGCATATTGCGAGACGGCAAATCCGTCGGCATTCCGCTGCGACGGTGGCACGCCTGCGCCAAAGATCACCTGCATGCGCACGGGTGCCGACCAACGACGCAGCGGGCTGGCCCCACCACGACCGGTAAAGGTGCCGTTATATTCGTTGAAAAACGCGATCTGCTCGAAATTGCGGGCCAATACGTCGGCGGTATAAGGCGTATCAGCCCCGCCGCCATCACGGCGCAGCAGGCCTTGGGTCAGTTGTGCACGCTGCACCTGATTGAGATAGCTGCGCAGGCTGGCGCTTTTCTGGCTTGTGGGATTGGCGACCTGCGGTTTTGCCGCAGGCTTGGGCGGTTTGGCAGGGGCCGGACGGTTCGACGGCGGCTTGAGCGTGGGCGAAACGGGGGCTGACGCCGTACACGCGGCCAGACCCACCACGCATGCCAGCGTGGTGGTCCATCGTGCCGCTTTTTGCCCCAGCCCCCGCATCAGGTTTAGCCGGGAACCGCGCCGGAGGCCGTATCGCCAAGGCCGGTCTTCTTGGCTTTGGCAGAGGCCAGCGTGTCGCGCAATTTGGCTTCCATCTCTTTGAGTTCCACCTCGGCTGCGGCGCGCTTGGCCTTGCCTTCGTCGGCGATCTGAAGCGATTCCTCGATGGTGCCGATCAGATCGGCGTTGGCCTGCTTGACGGCCTCGATGTCAAAGACACCGCGCTCCATCTCTTCGCGGATCATTTTGTTGCTCTCGCGCAGGTTCTTGGCGTTGGAGGTCAGCAACTCGTTGGTCAGATCGTTGGCCTCGCGTACGGCAGTTGCGGCTTCGGCAGAACGCTGGATGGTGACGGCCTGCGCCAGCTGGGTTTCCCAAAGCGGAACGGTGTTGACCAGCGTGGAATTGATCTTGGTGACAAGGCTCTTGTCGTTTTCCTGCACCAAACGGATGGAGGGCAGGGACTGCATCGTCACCTGACGGGTGAGTTTCAGATCATGCACACGGCGCTCCAGATCGTCGCGGGCAGCGCGCAGATCACGCAGCTCTTGCGCGACCATGACCTGATCGGCTTCCTTCGCCTTGCTGACGGCCTTTTCCTTGGCGGGGATTGTCTTGTCGTCCAGCTCGGCCAGCTTTGCTTCGCCTGCAGAAATATAAAGTGCCAGTTCGTCGTAGAACTGCAGTGTCTTTTCATAGAGCATGTCCAGCGACTTGATGTCTTTCAGCAGCGTATGCTCGTGGTTCAACAGGTTGTCGGTGACGCGGTCGATCTGGCCTTGGACCTTTTCGAACTTGGCGGTGAACTTGGCGAAAGGTGCGGCGCGCCCCAGCAGTTTCTCCCACCATGAACGCTTGCGGCGCACGTCCAGCTCAGAGACGGAGAAGCCACGGATCGTGGTCACGATGGAGCGCAGGCTGTCACCCGCGGGGCCGACATCCTTGTTGCGCACGTCTTGCAACATTGCTTGGCTGATTTCCTGCAATTCGGCTTGCGCGCCAGACCCGAAAGAGACGATGGACTGCGTGTCGCTCATATCGATCTCTGCCATGCGCGCCTTGATCTCGGCGCCCAGTGGCTTGTCGGCTTCCGACAGCGGTACGATGGCGTTTGCGTCCACAGGCTCGGGCAGGATCACGGCGTTGACCTCGTCCACAAGGGCGATAGACTGAGCGGCTTTTTCACGAACAGTTTCTGACATTTACTCTGGCTCCTTAAAGTATTGGGTGAAGGGTCGGGTGGCGCTATTCAAGGCGCACGCCTTCACGGGAAAGCCGCTCTCGCAGCACGTCGATTTCCACTGTCAGATCGCCACGATCTTCCAGCAGGGATTTGGTATTGCGCGCGGCAAAGTTCTGGTCGAGATCATCCAACAGCGCGATATAATCGTCGCGGGCCTGCACGTCCTGGGTGCGGCTGTAGATGTCGGCAAACTTGGCCGTCGCGTCACGCGCGCCGCGCAGGTAGACGCCCAGATATTTGCGCGCGGCTGTCAGGTCGCGGGGGTCTTCCTCGACCGTGCGAATAAGCTTGCGGGCGGTGTGCTGGAACTTGCCCAGTCGCTTGGCTGCTGTCAGGTCATTGGAGCGCCGGATAGCGTCAGACATGGCTGACAGATGCTTTTCCGCCTCGTCCACCACGCGGGCGACGCGGTCTTGCTGAAAGGTGTCGATGCCCTCCATGCCTTTGGATTTGAGCGGATCAAGACCAAACGCGGCCACATGCAGGCCAGAGGTGATCAGACCAAAAAGCACAGGCGCCAGAATGTCGCCCAAGCTGTTAAGATGCGCCAGCACGGCAAAGGCGGTGCCTACACCCGTCAGCACGCTTGAGATGATCTTGCGCGGCAAGGCAGGGCGGCGGGCGACTTTGCGGGCGTTGTATTCGGCCTCCGCCTGCAAACCTTCGCGCAGAAGCCATGCAGCCAGTGTCCAGACACCTGCGCCGATCAGCGCAGCCGTAAGGCTAAGCGCGCCATCGTTGAACGAGGTCGCCACCAGCGGAATCGCAGGAATGAACAGAACATTTGCGCGCCCGCCCACGGGATCAACCTCGACCCGCTCCAAAGGCGTGTTCTGGCTTGATCCGTCAGGGCTGTGCTTGCCGCCATACCGCTTCGCCATGGCCTAGAGCCCTCCCAGCCAGCCGGTGGCAGTGCCGAACATCACAATGATCAACGCCACATAGCTGAGTTTCTGCAAAGTTGACGGGGCCATCAGGCCTTCCTTTCCATGCGCCGCAAATGTTGGGGCTGCGCTAACATATGCACTTCTGTGCACCTTCGCTAGGTTAATGCTTGGTGCCTGTCCGCCGTTCTGCATTCAATTTGCGGGTATAACCGGACTGGATGATCTCCACCGCGACCAGCACGATGACCGAGAAATAGAAGGTGGTCTTTGACATCGGGATCACTTCGTAGCCGAAGAATTTAAGCGCCAGATCAGGATCATGCATCGCGTGAGAGGCCGCCTGACCCGCTTCGCCCAAAAGCACGATGCCCACGATCAGCAAGATGAAGAGGCCAAGGACTTCGTACATCCGGTTGGCTTCCAGGAACCGCGTGACACTGTCGGCCAGCAACAGCATCGCCAGACCCGACAGGATGATCGCCGTGGCCAGAAGGATAAAGACATCCGTGATGGCCAGCGCGGAAAGCACTGAATCGAATGAGAAAATCAGGTTCATAAAGACGATCAGCATGACCACCTGCGCGGCGGACTTGCCGGACTTGTGCTCCACATCCGTATCTAGGTGTTCAATCGCCAGCATGTGGCTGATTTCCTTCACGGCGGTATAGATGATGAAGACACCACCGATGATGAACACCAGCGTGGCAAAGTTCACGCCACCTTCCAGCACACCTTCCCAGTTGAGGATGAAGAACGGCTCGGCCATGGCATCAATCAACTGGATCATAGTGAAGAGCAGCACAATCCGCAGGGCCACCGCGATCAGAATGCCCCATTTGCGCACTGCAGACTGCTGCGCAACGGGCGCACGCTGGCTTTCGATCGAGATATACAAAAGGTTATCGAACCCCAGCACAGCCTGCAAAAAGCAGAGCATGATCAGGTTTCCGAGATTTTCGATTGTCAGCAGTTCAGTCATTGGTGTCCCCGTGGTGCCTTGTCTTGGCACAACCTCTTAGGCGGTTCGGGGGTCAATGTGAATGTCTGACGAGGGGGAAAATTTGCGCAGTTGCTGCCCACTGCAGGCAGGGCTGGCAACTGGGACGTTGGTCGCTCAGGTAGCGCGGCGCAGTTCCTGACTAAGAGCGGTGGTCAGAACTTCATGCTCTACATCCAGTTTGATCTGGCCTGCCGCTGCATAATCATGTGCCTTGGCCCCAAAGGCATCGGTTAATTTTTCCAGCAAATCCAGATGCTTTTGCTTGGCTTGCGGATCGCCCGTGCCGGAATAGACGGCGGCAAACCGTTCGGAAGCTTCGGCCGCGCTCTCCAGATAGACGCCAAAGAACTTGCGCAACGCGCCCACACGGGCCGGATCATGCATTGCGGCACTCAGCAGGGCGTCCACCGCATCGTCAAAGGCGCGCACGCGGGGCATGACATCGCGGTCGCCGTGGATGGCGGCGGCTTCGCGGACACGCTCCATCAACAGACCCGTGCGGGCGGTCAGATCATCGATCTTGTGGGATTGGCGGGCCTGCACCGTCTCGAACCCCTTATGGCGGCCGGGATCACGGCCAAAGGCCACGGCGCACAAAAGGGTGGTGACCACCATCACGCTGGCCGCTTGCCAAATGTCGCCGCCCTGAAACCATGTCAGACCCGCAGCACCAAGGCCCATGAGACCTGCACCAACCATCTTGCGCGGGCGGGCAGGGGCGCGGGCCACGGGGGCCGCGTCATAGATAGCTTCGGCCTTGAGACCTGCTGCCATCGACCAAAGCGCCAGACCAAAGCAGGCCGTCAGCCCGCCGTAGCCCACAATGTTTTCAGCCGTCGGGGCCAACATCGCTTTGTACATCAACGGCGTGATCGCAAGGACAAGGACGGTCAATCCACTGACGTTTCGCGGAAATGGGGCTGTTGGCGTGGCCGGTTTTTCATGTTCGAAGGCAAAGGCCTGCATGCCCTTGTTGCGCTGGATACGTTCAAATGGGGTCATCGCGCCGTCCTCAGAATATGGTGAGTTTCAGCAAGATCGCCAGCAGGCCCAGAAAGGCCAGCATGGGAAACACCCGCGCTTGCAGAGTGTCGCTGTTGTGGCCCAACGCCATAAATGCGTTCAGCATCGGACGCACCGAACGGCTGCCCAGATAAAGCGCGTAAAGCGCGGAGACGCAGGCGATGATCGCGGCAAGAAAAAGTATCGGGTTCATGCGCCTTTTTGGCCCGATGATCTGGGCCGGAATGGGGCGACATCCGCTCTTTTTGGCGAAATCAGCGGCGCTTTTGCGGGCGTTTTTTCGAAAACCGGTTGGCAGGCTTGGGTTTTGCCTTGGCGGTGCCCACGGGGGTCTCGATTTCCATGCCCAATTGGTCGCGGACAATTTTGCGGCGGATTTCTTCGACGGCGCCTGCTTTGAGCTCGCCCAGTTGGAACGGCCCGTATGACACGCGGATCAGGCGGTTCACGCTCAATCCGACATGCTCCATCGCGCGGCGGATTTCGCGGTTCTTGCCCTCGCGCAAGCCCACCGTCAGCCAGGCATTCGCGCCTTGCTGGCGGTCAATCGTGACCTCCATCGGCTGAAAACGCTCTCCGTCCACGGTGATGCCACGGCGCAAAGGCTCCAGTGTTTTGTCTTCGGGGCGGCCATTCACCCGCGCGCGGTAGCGGCGCAGCCAGCCCGTCGAGGGCAGTTCAAGCTTGCGCTTGATGCCGCCGTCGTTGGTCAGCAGCAGCAGTCCTTCTGAGTTCAGGTCCAAACGGCCCACAGTCATCACGCGGGGCATGTCAGCGGGCATATCGTCATAGATCGTGCCACGGCCCTTTTCATCACGGGTTGTTGTCACCAGCCCCGATGGCTTGTGATACAGCCACATGCGCGCAGGCTCGGGCTCCGACACGGGATTGCCGTCCACAAGGATCACGTCCTGAGGTGTGACGTTCAACGCGGGCGAGGATATCTGGTCGCCGTTCACACGTACGCGGCCCGCTTCGATCATGCGTTCCGCCTCGCGGCGGCTGGCGACACCTGCGCGGGCAAGGACTTTGGCGATGCGGTCACCCGCGCGGGGCGTATCATTCGGGGTATCTGTCATGATGCAGCCTCTAGCCTGTTTGCCTCCCTTGCGAAAGGGCGCGGTTTGCGGGCAGGTTGGGGCGTGGAATTTACCTCGCATATGTCTGCCGCACTGGATGCGGCCCGCGCGGCGGGTGCCCGTGGCGAAGTGCCTGTGGGTGCCGTTGTTGTCGCACCATCGGGCGCGGTGGTCGCGGTTGCAGGCAACCGGACACGCGAACTGAACGATCCCACCGCCCACGCCGAGGTGCTGGCGATCCGCGCTGCTTGCCACGCTGTCGGGTCCGAACGGCTGATCGGTCACGCGCTTTACGTCACGCTTGAGCCCTGTGCCATGTGCGCAGGCGCCATTGCCGCCGCACGGGTGGCGCGCTTGTACTACGGCGCGTCCGATCCCAAATCGGGTGGCGTCGCCACAGGTGCGCGGGTGTTCGCGCATTCCCAGTGCCACCACGCACCGGAGGTTTTCGACGGAATTGCCGCCGAAGAGAGCGAAACCTTGCTCAAAGCGTTCTTTGCGCAGCGCAGGGTTAGTGGGTCCTGACGCTAAAGCTTGATCGCCTGCATCACCTCAGGCTCCACCACGTTCACGCCCAGCAAGCCGTCTGCGAGCACCTGCGCCGATTGCTCCAGCAAAGGGAAGGTGCGGTAGTGGCAGGGGATCACGGTCTTGAAATCAAAGTAGCGTTTGGCGGCATAGGCGGCCTCGGCCATGCCCATCGTGAAGTGGCCACCCGCTGACAAGATGCCGATATCGGGTTTGTAGAAATCGCCGATCCAGTCCATGTCCGCCATGATGCCCGTATCGCCCGAGACATAGATGCTCTGGCCTTCGCCGCGCAGGATAAACCCGCTTTCGTTGCCCATATAGCGCCGCGTATCGGCAACATCCGCGCTGGAGGAATGGGAGGCAGGCACCATGCTGGCGGTCACTTTGTCGCCTAAGGCAATCGTGCCGCCCATGTTAAAGGCTTGGCCTTCGACCGCGCCAGCCGCGTGCAGAAACTGCGCCAGTTCGTACATGCCAGAGACAGGCGCGCCCGTGGACTTGGAAATATCGGGCACATCCGTGATATGGTCAAAATGCCCGTGCGTGACCAGAATATGCGTCGCACCGGCTGTGGCGGCCTCGTGCTGGTCTTCGCTCAGCATTGGATTGCCCGTCAGCCAAGGGTCAACCAGCAAAACCTGATCTTCGATTTCAATGCGAAAGCTGCCGTGGCCAAGCCAGATGATGTTCATAATTGTGTCTCCCTAAGCGATGTTATTTGTCGACCTGATGGATCTCGATCACATTTCCATCCGGATCGTAGAAAAATATCTGATGCCATTCGGCCGCCGCAGTATGCCCCCAGTCAGAATATTGAATGCCCATTTTATCGAGATGCGCCATCGCCGCCTGAATATCATCGGTGCGATAGGCGATGTGTCCACGCTCCACCGGATTGACAGCGTGGCCAGTCTTAAATCCAACTGTCAGGTCTTTTTGCGCTATGTGGGTCTGGATGTCGCCATCCGTGATAAACGCAATATCACCAGCGTAACCCTTGTTGACTTCGCGTTTGGGAATATCTTCGGACACGTTATCCAGACACAGCACGTCACGGTAAAACGCATCCATGCGGGCCACATTTTCCGAGCTATAGCTGACGTGATGAAGGGTAAGTTTCATAGTGGGCCTCTTGTGTGCATGTTGGTTCAGGTTGCCCATAAAACCATTCCCGCTTCAAGGGCGCGTTCGACCACTTGCGAGGGCGCGGCGCGCGCGCTAAACCACCGATCAGCAAATGAGGTTT
>CALAIJ010000306.1 GCA_937923365.1 uncultured Sulfitobacter sp. | reverse complement strand
CGTGCTGGCCCGCGTGATCTACGGCTTCCGTCTGTCAGTTGTCTTCACGCTGATCGTGACGGGCCTTGCCAGCATCATCGGCGTCATCGCGGGGGCCGTGCAGGGCTTTTTCGGCGGCAAGGTGGACTTGCTGTTCCAGCGCGCGATTGAGATCTGGTCTGCCACCCCGTCGCTTTACGTCATCATCATCATGTTCGCCATTCTGGGGCGAAGTTTCTGGCTGTTGGTCTTCTTGCTGGTCCTGTTCAGTTGGACCGCCCTTGTGGGCGTGGTGCGCGCTGAGTTCCTGCGCGCGCGCAACCTTGAATACGTCCGCGCTGCGCGTGCGCTGGGCGTCGGCAACACCACGATCATGTTCCGCCACATGCTGCCCAACGCGATGGTGGCGACGCTGACCATGCTGCCGTTTATCATCACAGGCACGATTTCCACGCTGGCCTCGCTTGATTTTCTGGGCTTCGGCTTGCCCAGCTCGGCCCCGTCACTGGGGGAGCTGACTTTGCAAGCCAAACAGAACCTTGAAGCGCCATGGCTCGCTTTCACCGCGTTCTTTACGTTCGCGATCATGCTGTCGCTTCTGGTGTTCATCTTTGAAGGCATCCGCGACGCCTTTGATCCACGAAAGACTTTCTCATGAGCGCGCTGCGGGAATTTCAAAATTTCCGGACCGATTTCTTCCAGGAAATCGCCCGCCCCCGTCAGGAGACCGCCCCATGACGCGCCTTTTGGACGTCCAGAATCTGCGCGTTGGTTTCCGACAGGACGGGAAGGTTACGCAGGCCGTCAAAGGCGTGTCCTTTCACGTCAACCGGGGTGAGACGGTGGCGCTGGTGGGCGAGAGCGGCTCTGGCAAGTCCGTCTCTGCGCTGAGCACGGTTTCGCTGCTGGGCGACAGCGCCGAAGTGTCCGGCTCCGTCACTTATGACGGTCAGCAGATGATCGGCGCGGATGAGGCTTTGCTGCAGAAAGTTCGTGGCAACGACATCAGCTTCATCTTTCAGGAGCCGATGACCTCGCTGAATGCGCTGCACACGATTGAGCGGCAGCTCGCTGAAAGCATCGCCCTGCACCGCAATATCCCGCCACGGTCCCGTTGGAAGCGCTGGGCGGAGAAACTGGCGGCGGTCAATGCCGTCAAACTGTTCCTTGGGTTGTTTGCCTTCCTTGGCTTCATCTTTGCCTATTGGGCCTTTATCGAGACGGCACCTGACAAGCCAACCCTCGCATATTTCGCCAGCTACTTTTCGCGGCCCTTCTGGGTGGCGCTTTTTGTTGCGTCATTGTGGTCGCTGATATTTGCGTTGATCCTTGGCGTACTCGGGGCGCTGACAAAGTCGCTGTTGACCGGTTGGATCAAGACCGACGCCAGCCGCGACGAAGTTTTGGAGCTACTGGAGAAAGTCGGCATCAACGACGCCGAAAGCCGTCTGGGCGCTTACCCGCACCAACTCTCCGGCGGGCAGCGTCAGCGCGTGATGATCGCCATGGCGCTGGCCAACAAACCAGACGTGCTGATTGCGGATGAGCCAACGACAGCGCTGGACGTGACCATTCAGGCGCAGATTCTGGAACTGCTGGCGGGGCTGAAAGACAGCGAAGGCATGGGGCTCTTGTTCATCACCCATGATCTGGGCATCGTGCGGCGCATTGCCGACCGCGTCTGCGTCATGCAAATGGGCGAGATCGTGGAGCAGGGCCCCACGGCCGAGATTTTTGACAACCCGCAGCACCCCTATACCATCAAGCTGCTGGGGGCCGAACCAGACGGGCGTCCTGCGCCCGTGCCCGACGGGGCAGAAGTGATTGTCGAGACGAAGAACCTCAAGGTCTGGTTCCCCATTCAGGCCGGTTTCCTCCGCCGCACCGTGGGCCATGTGAAGGCGGTCAACGACGCGACGCTGTCCGTGCGCGCGGGCGAGACGTTGGGCATCGTCGGCGAAAGCGGATCGGGCAAGACCACGCTGGCATTGGCGATCATGCGGCTGATTTCCTCGGAAGGGCAGATCATCTTTGCCGGGCAGGATGTGCGGCAATGGAATACCCGCGAGTTGCGGCGCTTGCGCAAGGACATGCAGATCGTGTTCCAGGACCCATTCGGCAGCCTGAGCCCGCGCATGACTTGCTTTCAGATCATCGCCGAGGGCCTGACCATCCACAACGTGGACCCCGACCGCGACCAGCGCGATCTGGTGCATGACGTGATGATCGAAGTGGGTCTCGACCCTGCGTCTATGGACCGCTATCCGCACGAGTTTTCCGGCGGTCAGCGCCAGCGCATCGCGATTGCGCGTGCCATGGTGCTGCGCCCGCGTTTGCTGGTGCTGGACGAGCCTACTTCGGCGCTGGACATGACCGTGCAAGTGCAGATCGTCGAGCTGTTGCGCGACTTGCAGGTGAAATACGGGCTGGCCTATCTGTTCATCAGTCACGATTTGAAGGTGGTCCGCGCCATGTCACACAAGGTCATGGTGATGAAGCGGGGCGATGTGGTGGAGTACGGCGATGTTGACGTGCTCTATGACAACCCGTCGACCGAATACACACGCACACTCTTGCAGGCTACGACCTGAGGTGGCGGGCGCGGAATTTTTGAAAAATTCCGACCGATTTCTTTGAAAGAAATCGCGCCTCACGCAAATATGGGTTTGCTGTTGCGACCACCCGTGACACCCTGAGGCATATTTCAGCTCAAGGCCTTTTCCCATGCGCGTCATGCCCCAATCCGTCTATCGCTACATTTTTCGCTACTCCAAGGTGCAGCAGGTCGTCGTGATTATCATGACGCTGGGACTGCTGCCATTGGCCCCTGTGCCGCTGGAGCTGCAACGCCGTTTGCTGGACGATGCGGTGGCCAACAAGGACGTGGACCTGCTGATCTGGCTCGCAGGCCTCTATGTGGGCGCGCTGCTGCTGGCATCCGGCCTCAAACTGGCGATGCGTATCCAGCGAGAGCTGATTTCGGCAAGGATCGTGCACGCGCTGCGTCGGTCGGTCTACTACCACATCTACACGGTCACGCCGCCCGCGCTGCTGCAAGCTTCGGCCAAGGGGGATGACGTGGTGGATGAAGGCGCTGTTGTTTCCATGCTGTCGTCCGAGACGGAAAAGCTGGGCGGTTTTGCGGGGGCGGCCATCTCCGGCCCGTTGCTGCAAATCGGAACGCTTTGCGTCGTTCTAGGCTATATGTTCTACATTGAGCCCTTGGTCGCGGCCATCGCACTGGCACTATATTCGCCGCAGTTCATTATCGTCCCGATTTTTCAGGCGCGGTTGAACCGTTTGGCCGAGGAAAAGGCGATCACCGTGCGCAGCCTTGGCAACTACATCGTTGATAACGCTGAACCTGACCTGCTGAACAAACCGCCGCCCCAAGGGTTCACCACGCTTACCGATCAAATCCTGCGTATCCGGACACGGTTTCTGATGACCAAGAACATCATGAAGACGCTTAACAACCTTTTGATTGCCCTGGGGCCATTCGGGGTCATCGTTTATGGGGGGTATCTGGTCATCCAAGGCGACGTGGAGGTCGGTGTGATCCTTGCTTTCGTCTCGGGGCTTGAGCGGTTGGGCGGACCGATCCGCGAGCTTATCGGGTCATACGGAGCGATCACTGACGCCCAGATGCGTTACCGCATTCTGTTAGAGAGTTTCCCACAAGGCATCGATCCCGAAGTGCCGGAACCGATGCCTGATCTGAGCTTGCGTGCAGCCTTGCCCGACGCGGCAGAGCGGATGCCCTGAAAGGGCATCTTACCCGCCCGTTGCCCCCACCAGCATGGCACCCAGCGCCACCACATGGATCAGCATGATCGCACGGTCGCGCCAGATGACCCCCACCAGCAGCCACCCCGTCAGTCCAGCCAAAAACAGGTAGATGTTCAGCGGTGTCATGCCCATCGCGGTGGCGGTGTAGCCCATGATCTGGATGATCGAGGCGGCCCACTTGAGCGTGGATACCCCGGTTTGTGCGTTCAGGGCAGGCATGATGCGGGGCAGGGTTTCTTGCAGGGTCATCGCAGCCTCACAGTTTTGCGGGATCGATGCAGCGCGTCTTGCGCCGCCGCGGCCAGCCAAGGCGTTTCTCATGGGGTACCGACGGGACATCACGCAGGCGTACGCAGCCAGAGCGGGACGCAGTCATGAAAGATTGGGCATAGATATTGATCATGTCGTATCCTTTCCTTGATTGGTTTCTGCTTTCCTTATTGCTGGTTTTGCGCAAACCTGCGACTCAGATGAAATTCTGATATGTAAGCTGGAATTTAATATGAAATGGCGTGACCTTCCCCCGCTGTCTGCCTTGCGCGCCTTTGCGGCCTTTGCGCAAACCGGCAATGTTGTTGCCGCAGGTGAGGCGCTGGGGGTCAGTCATGCGGCGATCAGCCAGCAATTGCGCAGTCTTGAGGGGCATTTGGATGTCGCCCTGCTGGACCGCTCTGGTCGCGCGTTGCAAATGACCGAAGCGGGGCATGTTCTGGCGCAAGCTCTGCTCGAAGGTTTTGGCAGCATGATCGAGGTCGCGCAGCAGATCACCGGCAACCGCGATGCCCGTCCTTTGCATATTTCCGTGACGCCAACCTTTGCGGCGTCGTGGTTAATGCCGCGCCTGCCGCGGTTTCGCGCAGGCCATACGGACGTCGATATCATGATCGACCCCACCCCCGAGATTGTCACGCTCAGAACCGACGGGATCGACGTGGCCATTCGGTATGGGACGGGGCCGTGGCCCGGGCTTGAGTCAGCGCCGTTGATCCTGTCGCCGATGGTAGTCGTCGCCGCGCCGTCGCTGGTGGGCGACGGGGAACTGCCCGGGATCGCAGCCTTGGCAGAATTTCCATGGCTTGAGGAGTTCGGCACCACCGAAAGCACGCGCTGGCTGCGCAAACACGGGGTCGAGGATGGGGGCAGGGGCGGGCGGATGCAGGTGCCCGGCAACCTGCTGTTGGACGGTGCGCGCGACGGGCAGGGGGTGGCCGTTACGGTCCGCGAATTCGTCGCACGCGACATCGCGGCGGGGCGTCTGCGCGAGTTGCATAGGGAGAGTAGCAATGGCGCCGGGTATCATGTGGTGACGCGCACTGGCGTTCAACGGCCCGCCTTGAAAGCATTCGTGCAATGGATCAAGCGTGAGGCGGCTGAATAGAGCCTTGGGTGCAGTGGAACTGCACCTTACAACAGGTATCCCGTAAGGGGGGCATCTTGCCCACCACCCGTCGGATTATCCCGGGCCGATCATAAAACAGCTGACGTTGCGCGCAGCGAGACGACGACAGGCCAGATCAGCTGTTTCCCGCGTCATGCCGAGGAAATTGGCGTCATACCCTTGCGGTCGTTTGACCACTTTGCGCAGGCTGCCATCCAGTGTCGACATCTCTGCCAGTGCCGTTTTCAACAGTACCTTTTCGGCCGCAAATCTGTTCGGGAAACGGCCAACATTGACGCCCCAGTGGCGCCCGCCAGAGGTGGAGACGCGGGTGACGACTTCTTGCACCACTTCCTTTTTGCGCTGCGGTTTTACCGCAGGGCGCAGGGCAGGCCGGATCGATGTTTGTGCTGAGGCAAGGACGACTTCGGCCTTAGGGGCTGCCGTGGGTTCGGGTGTTTTGACAGCTTCGCGCAACGCTGCTGTCACATCCGCATTTGATACCGAGGGCGTCTGCGGAGCCGGCGCGACCTCAGCCACAAGCACAGGGGCTGCGGCACCGGGCCGCAACTTGGGCCGGATAGATTTCTTGATCGCGCCGGTTAGGCGGATTGTCTTGCCCTTGCCGCCCGCAGTGGAGCCGGGATTGACCGCAGGTTGCGTTGCAGGTGCTTGCACGATCTTGGGTTCCGGCCCCGTGTACGCGGGCTTGGAAGGCTTGCGGATACGGGCGCGAGAAGGCGCGCGGCGAAAGCCCAGATCCATCAGTTCGGTCACACGGGCATTACGCGAGGCGGTGGATTTGCCGCCAAAGACGGTCACGATGATCCGCTCGTTGCCACGCTCGGCCGAGGCGGTCAGGTTAAAGCCTGCCGCACGGGTGTAGCCGGTCTTGATGCCGTCAGCACCTTTGTAGCTGCCCAGAAAGCGGCGATTGGTGTGGGACACGCGGCGGACGCCCGCATCTGCCGTCACACGGCTGAACAGGTTATAGTACTGCGGATAATCATAGAGCAGATGCCGCCCCATCGTCGTCATGTCGCGGGCGGTGCTCAGGTGGCCCGCTTCGGTCAGCCCGTGCATGTTCTTGAAGGAGGTGCGGTTCATGCCCAATTGCTTGGCGGTGCGGTTCATCCGCCGCGCAAACCGCGCCTCAGAGCCCGAGACGGCCTCGCCGATGGCAGTTGCCGCATCATTGGCCGACTTGATCGCGGCGGCACGGATCAGATAGCGCAAGGCGATCTTCTGGCCGGGCCGGAGGCCCAGCTTACTGGGGGGCTCTGCTGCGGCCTTCTTGGAGATGGTCACTTTGGTATCAAGCGAGATTTCACCGCGCTCGATCGCCTGAAACGCCACGTAGAGGGTCATCATCTTAGTCAGGGAGGCCGGATGCAGCCGCGTGTCCGCGTTGCGGGCGTGGATTACTTTGCCTGTGCGCGCATCAATCACGTAGGCGGCATAGGGTGCCGCCATCGCACTGACGGGCACAATGACCAGTAGCCAAATTGCTGCAATGAAGAATAGCCCGAAACGGGCCAGCGTGAGACGCTGAGCCTTCATGGTAAACCTGCCTTTTTCTGCCTCATGACCGCCGATTGTTCGACTGGCCGTATTTTTATGAGGTCAAACCTAGCACAGGTTCCATTTTCGATAAACCCTTTGAAACAGGGATATTCTAGTAAAATGCTGCACCTGCAAAGGCAGATTTAGGGGGCAATCTTCGGTGCCCTACTAGGGGCGGTATTGTGTCAAGAATGTGGCAGCATTGCGGCGGCTTTGTCGCATTCTGGTTTCAGGTGATTTGCCCCCGTCTCCACACGGTGGGCCGAAGCCCCACCTTACAGGGACACAGCGCCCTTTCTGGCCCGTATTTCATGTCAGGCGTTCACCCCTTCAATCAGCGCGGGCAGCGCACCAAGATGCGCAATTTCGGCAAAGCGCGGGTGACGTTTCGGCGCATCGGCATGCTCGACCGCCCAGGTGATCCCGTGGGGGACAAAGACGCCCCACCCCCCTGCGTGCAGCATGGGCAGCACGTCAGACGCCATGGAATTACCAGCCATCAGACCGCGCTGTGGGCCGTCGGCATGGCGGGCAAAGATGTCGGCATATTCCACCTGCGTTTTGGCCGAGACAATCTCTACCGCGTCGAACAGGTCACGCAGGCCGGATTGCGCAATCTTCTGTTCCTGGTGCAATAAATCCCCCTTGGTGATCAGGATGAGCGTGAAATCCCCCCGCAGATGTTCAAGAGTTTCGCGGGCATGGGGCAACAACTCCACCGGGTGGCTCAGCATGTCGCGTCCCGCGTGCAGGATTTCTGCGACAACGGAGGCAGGCACGCGGCCTTCGGTCACGTCGATGGCAGTTTCGATCATCGACAGGGTGAACCCTTTGATCCCGAAGCCGTAGTGCGGCAGGTTGCGTCGCTCGGCAGCCAGCAGACGGTCCATCAGATCCTCGGTATCCGTATGAGGTGCCAGAAGGGATGCGAAATGCTCTTGGGTCAGGGCAAAGAAGCGTTCGTTGTGCCAAAGCGTATCGTCAGCATCAAAGCCAATCGCGGTCAGGGGGGCGGTCATTGGGGCAAGCCTCTTTAATAAAGTGCTGGTCGGGTTATATAGGGACACACACGGAATCACGACACACGCAATTCAATTGCAGGAGCAGCAATGCGCCTTAAGCATATCATGATGGCAGACGGGCCAAAGGACGGTGACGACACCGACCTGCTGACCAAGGTCAAGCCCAAGACAAAGCGGCCGCCTTTGTACAAGGTGATGCTGCTGAATGATGATTTCACGCCGATGGAATTTGTGGTGCACGTGCTGGAGCGGTTCTTTGGCCTCAACCACGCGCAGGCGTTCGAAATCATGCTGACCGTCCACAAGAAGGGCCTTGCCGTGGTCGGCGTCTTTAGCCACGAGATTGCAGAGACCAAGGTGGCGCAGGTGATGGACTTTGCCCGCCGCCATCAGCACCCGTTGCAGTGCACCATGGAAAAAGAAGAATGACATGGCGCGCGCCGCACCCCGCACGTCGCGAGACCTGCTGAAGTGATCGACGCAAGGCTTCCGCTGGCGTTGGACAGCGATGGGCTGGCCGTCCCCGTTGAGGGGATGATTGCCGTCTTCCACCCTTCAGCTGACGTTGATCTGGACCGCCTTCCCCAAGACCGCTGCCACATCATTCAGGATTTCAAGCCCGCCTATGATGCCTGGGCCGCCAAGGGCTTCAGCGTTATGCGCTCCACCCGCGAGCGCTATGCCATGTCCATTGTCTGCCTGCCCCGGGCCAAGGCGCAGGCCCGCGCCATGATTGCAGAGGCCTGTGCCGTCAGCGATGGCGCGGTTGTCATCGACGGGCAGAAGACTGATGGCGCGGATGCGATCCTCAAGGAAATGCGCAAACGCGTCACGGTCAGCGGCCCCGTCTCCAAGGCCCATGGCAAGCTGTATTGGATCGCATCCGGCGCGGCAGAGTTCTTTGCCGATTGGGCACAAGGGCCCGCCTTGACGGACGGAGGTTTCTGGACGGCCCCCGGCGTTTTTTCGGCAGATGGCGTTGATCTGGCGTCCGCTTTGCTGGCAGATGCCTTGCCCGAAAAGCTGAGCGGTCAGGTTGTCGACCTTGGCGCGGGCTGGGGCTATCTTGCGGCCCATATCCTGACGCGCCCTGCCGTCGAGGCGGTGCATCTGGTCGAGGCGAGCAGTATCGCGCTGGACTGCGCACGCCACAACGTGACCGACGAACGCGCCATGTTCCATTGGGAGGATGCCACCACTTGGGAGGCCCCGGACCGGATGGATGCGGTCGTCATGAACCCGCCTTTCCACACAGGCCGTGCCGCAGAGCCCGCGATGGGGCAGGCCTTTGTCGCCGCTGCTGCACGGATTTTGTCGGCAAACGGCACGCTATGGATGGTCGCCAACCGCCACTTGCCCTACGAGGCAGAGTTGAAAATCCGGTTCTCGGATGTAGAAGAGATCGGCGGAGACGCCCGTTTCAAGCTCTTTTGTGCCCGCCGCCCCGTGCGGCGCAGGCGCTGACCCCGAAAGGACAGACATGTCATTCTCAGTTTCCGGCAAGACCGCGATTGTCACAGGGGCGGCCGATGGTATCGGTCTGTCCATCGCGCGCCATCTGGCCAATCAGGGTGCCAACGTCATGTGCGCCGACGCCGATGAAAAGAAGCTTATGGCGGAATTGGGGGATGAACCCGAAGACGCAAACATTCGCACATTTGCCGGTGATCTGCGCCAGCGCCTGACGATTGCCAATCTGGTTTCGGCCACCATCGACGCGTTCGATCAGGTCGACATTCTGGTCAACGCGTCGCGACAGTTGATGCTGACAGATGCGCTTGATCCCGATGATACGTCGGTCATGACGCTGCTGGAGCAAAACCTGATGACCGCGCTTCACCTAAGCCAGCAGGTTGCCAAACGCATGATGAAACAGGCCGAAGCGCAGGAAGAAGGGCAGGTGGGCTCCATCATCAACCTTTCGTCCATCGCGGCGCGCCAGATACAGGCTGAGCTGATGGGCTACTCCATTGCCGCGGCCGCTGTGCAACAGATGACGCGTTCCATGGCGCTGTCTCTGGCCCCCCACCGCATCCGCGTGAATGCCTTGTCATTCGGATCCGTGATGAGCGGGTCCTTGCGGGCAGAGGTCGCAGACAACCGCGAATGGCGTGATGATATTCGTGACCACACACCCCTGGGCCGGATCGCGGCCTCGAACGAGCTGTGTGAGGCTGTGCAATTCATGGCGGCTGAAAGCTCCGGCTTTATGACGGGCGAGGTGATGGTCATCGATGGGGGCCGCAGTCTGCTGGATGCCGTGACCGCACCGGCGCATTGACGCGACGGAACTGCTTTGGTCAAAAAAAGCCCCCCGAACGTGCAGGTTCGAGGGGCAGTTGGGTCCACCCTGTTAGGGGTTTGCCATAAATGATGGCGTTTTCCGTCGCGCCTGCGCCATTTTCACAAAGTCCACAGCAGCAGGACGCTTGCCGCAGCAGGGTCGGCGCTTAGGTGCCGCTTGCTGCTGGTCCATCTTTCAAGACACGTACGCGAAGCGCCTGGAGTTTCGACAACTGCGCAGATTGACAGGTTTTGGTTGTCGGGAGTGTCTGCAAAAGACCCGCCAGACCCGCGCTTGGGGGATTTGGCCCTTGACGCGCCCTCGGGGCTGGCTTAGTCCACGCGCCGATGGCGTTATAGCTCAGTTGGTTAGAGCGAACGACTCATAATCGTTAGGTCCCTGGTTCAAGTCCAGGTAACGCCACCACCCATCACCCCATTTTCAACCCAGTTTTCAGAGCAATCACCCTGATGGATTCGGTGAAAATGCGCTTCGCGTGGATTGGCGGCGATAGAAACCATTTAACTGCGCGTTCCGGTTCTCCAGAGTTTGATCGCGCATGATGAGGGCACGAATACGTCCTGCCTGCGCAAACCCAATTTCCCCTGATGCACCGCCTGACTGAGTCGCCCATTTTGCGATGATTAGGGCCATTTCTGATTTATGCCGTTTCCCACCCTTCGACAGAGGTGAAAATACGCGATCATTGCCGGTTTTCGGCGGGATTTATGAATATTGATGTTTTTGAGCGCCTTAGAGATCAGATTTTCACATCTTGTCGCTGCGTAAGGCTGCAGATGGTCAGAAAAGTGTAAACTATGAATTACAGTTGATATTGTAAGGTAAAGTGGACATAATGACGCATGCGGGGGTCCGGTTTTTGGGGGCCATCGACGACGACGCGGCTGCACTTGTTCTCGACATGGGGTCGCTATTCACAGTGTCTAACAGAGGAGGATTCTCATGTCCGACGATCCAGACAAAGTATGGCCAACCGGCCTGAACCTGCGTGAGGCCGAAGAGGTGCACAGCTACCTTATCGATGGCACACGTGTGTTCGGGGTGATTGCGCTTCTTGCACACATTCTTGTGGCGATTTCTACGCCATGGCTCGGGTAAGGGAGGGACTAAAATGAACAATGCAAAAATGTGGCTTGTTGTGCCCCCTGCGGTCGGTGTTCCAGTCTTTCTGGGCGCGGTTGCTGTCGGGTCATTTGCCGTACACGTCGCGGTTCTGAGCAACACAAGCTGGGTGGCGGACTTCTTGTCCGGCAACGAGCTGGGCTCAGGTGACAAGATGGCGGCGGCCCAAGCGCTAAGCGCCAATCCCGATGTTGCAAAGGCGGCCTATGCCACCGAGATGCCTGACGGATCACGCGAACTGACAGTGGTGTTGCCCGATGGCACATCCGTCAAAGCGACCATCAAGCCTGATGTTGTTGCTGCGGTGTCCACACCGCTTGCAATCACAAGATAGGCGCGAGGCTTAGGCCCGGTAACACGCCCGGCCTGAGCCATCCTTGAATTCTGCACCGCCCGTCCGTGCCAAACGGACGCCCGCGATGCTGTGCCCGGATCGGAGCGCATATGTTCGGCATGCGAACCATTGCCTTGCGCAAACTCAGCACGCTCAGCACCCGCTACCTGCCTTTTGCAGACGTGGCCAGCGCCGAGGTGCCTTTGTCCCGTCTGCTGCGGCTTTCGCTGTTTCAGGTGACGGTTGGCATGGCGCTTGTCCTTCTGGTGGGCACGCTCAACCGCGTTATGATCGTTGAGCTTTCGGTTCCTGCGTCCCTGGTTGCGGGCATGCTGGCCTTGCCGCTGCTATTCGCGCCTTTGCGGATGCTGATCGGTTTCAAATCGGATACGCATGTCTCTGCGCTTGGGCTCAGGCGAACGCCGTACATCTGGAAAGGCACACTTTACCAGTTTGGCGGCTTTGCGATCATGCCCTTCGCGTTGCTGGTTCTGTCGGGCTATGGCGAGGCAATTGATGCGCCCCGCTGGATTGGGCTGTCGTCTGCTGCACTGGCGTTTTTGCTGGTCGGTGCCGGGGTGCACATGGTGCAGACCGTTGGTCTGGCGCTTGCGACCGATCTGGTGCCTGAAGGTGACCAGCCCAAAGTTGTCGGCCTGATGTACGTGATGCTGCTACTGGGGATGGTCGTCAGCGCGTTGATCTACGGCGCTCTGCTTGAGAATTATTCGCCCGGGCGGCTGATACAGGTCATTCAGGCGACGGCTGTTCTGACCGTCGCCCTGAACCTGACCGCGCTTTGGAAACAAGAAGCACGCGACCGTGCGCGGGCGCAACAGATGTTGGAGACCCCCAAGGTGACATTTGCGGCCGCTTGCAGCAGCCTGATGGCGAACGCAGGAACCAAGCGGCTGTTGATTGTCATCGGATTGGGCACCTTCGGATTTGGTATGGCTGATGTTCTTCTGGAACCTTACGGCGGTCAGGTCCTTGGCCTGAGTGTCGCGAGCACGACCAAGCTGACCGCCTTGCTTGCTGCGGGGACGCTTGCTGGCTTTGGCCTTGCATCCCGGCGTTTGGGGGCAGGCGGTGATCCTGTGACGTTAGGCCGGATCGGCGCCGCGATCGGTATCCCGGGTTTCGCGGCGATCATTCTGGCCTCCATGGGCGGTGGTACGGCATTGTTCCTTGCGGGTACTTTGCTGACGGGCTTTGGTGCGGGGCTGTTTGGCCACGCCACCCTGACGGCCTCTATTCGCAACGCGCCGCGCAACCAGATCGGGCTTGCGCTGGGTGCCTGGGGGGCCGTGCAAGCCACCTGTGCTGGCATCGGCATCGCCCTCGCAGGTGTCGTGCGTGACGTGCTGGCAGGGTACGGCAACGGTCCTGCGGGACTTCAGATACAAACGCCCTACAATATGGTATTCGGAATTGAAATTCTGTTTCTCGGGATGGCCGTGCTCGCGGCAGTTCCGTTGAGAATGCTTTTGAGCAACCGCGCAGATCCAACGCTGAGTGATGCGCAACACAACACGGTGGAGGTAACATGACCCAGGTAATCACACGGCTCTTTGCGGATCATCAAACGGCGCGACGTGCCGAAGGCCAATTCCGTTTCTTTGGTTTCCCGCGCAACATTTACCGCACGCTGACAGCGGATGACGCTGCGACGGCGGATGCGCTTGTTGACAAGTTGACCCGCGCAGGCGTGCAAGAGGCGACGGCCAAGGCCTATGCCGCCAAGATGACGCCCGAGAGCGCGTTGCTGATCGTCAGCGCCGGATACAAACCACTGGGCGTGGCCAAGAAGACCCGGGAAATTCTTGATCGGCTGACGTCGGTAAAGGTAGGCAAGCATCCGGAAGAGAACTGGATTCCCACGCCCCCCAACCGCGCGCCCAGCATTCTCAAGGACCACCCGAGGTTGCTGACGCTTCCCGAAGAACTGGAAAACCCACGCGGACCCATCTCTCGTGATCTGGGCGTGCGTCTGTTGTCAGAGCCGCGCAGCCGCACGTCGGCCATGACAAATGGCGGTCGGCGGATGTCAAAGATGTTCTGGCCGATGCCGCTGCTCAAGTCGAAAGGCAAGGCAAGCTCGGCCATCAGCGGTGGCAAGCATATGTCGCGGATGTTCTGGCCGATGCCTTTGCTGTCGACCAAAACACGGCGCAATTCCGTGATCCGCGGGGGCGCGTTGCCGATGTCGCGTCTGTTTGGCCTGCCCACGGTCAGCCGACGCACCTAAATTCAGCTACTGGTTGAATTGCCCAAGCCGTCGCTGCCCCGCAGTGGCGGCTTTGTGCATGTGGTTGCAACATATCCCGTGCACGGGCGCGTTGATCCCTGTTGACCTCAGGGTTTCAAAGGGTCAGCTTTGCAGGGTGGCTTGGTACGGATTCTGACATGCGGGGGGATCCCCCAGACAGCAGACGGGCCAGAAGCAGGTGCACCACCGGAACAGTCCGACCGCACCGAGACAACTGAACAGGGCGGGCATGCATCAAACATGTAAAGCGCGCCGGTCAATCTGGGAGGATTTTATGACCATCACCCGTAAATCATTCATGGGCCTTATGGGCGCAGCTGCGCTTGCCATGGGCTTTGGTGCCACCGCTGTCAGTGCTCAGGACGTTACCTTGCGCATGCACCAGTTCCTGCCACCACAGGCCAACGTGCCAAAGCTGGTGCTCGACGTCTGGGCCGACAAGGTCGAAGCCGACAGCAATGGCCGCATCAAGGTGGAGCGTTACCCCTCCATGCAACTGGGCGGCAAGCCACCAGAGTTGATGGACCAAGCCATCGACGGTGTTGCCGACATTATCTGGACTGTTGTCGGCTACACACCCGGTCGCTATCCACGTACCGAAGTGTTCGAGCTGCCGTTCATGATGACGGATGCGCGCGCGATGTCATCCGCCTATTGGCAGATGTTCGAAAAGCACATGAAAGACACTGAGTTCAAGGACGTGCATATCTTGGGTACCTGGGTTCACGGCCCCGGCCTGATCCACGCCAACAAAGAGGTGCGCACACCTGCCGACATGGCGGGCCTCAAACTGCGTGGCGGCTCGCGTCTGGTTTCCAACCTGATCAAGCAGTTGGGTGCCACACCTGTCGGCATGCCCGTGCCCGCCGTCACCGAAGGTCTGTCCAAAGGCGTGATCGACGGTACAACAATCCCTTGGGAAGTCACCAAGGCCCTTAAGGTGCCAGAGCTCGTCGAGAACCATACCGAGTTCACAGGCAACGCGCTTTACACACTGACCTTCGTGCTTGCCATGAACAAGGACCGCTACGAAGGCCTGTCCGCCGAGGACAAAGCGGTTATTGATGCGAATTCCGGTCTGGAATTCTCCATCTTTGCCGGTGGCACTATGCAGGACACGGACGCACCATCGCGCAAGATCGCCGTGGACCGTGGCAATAACATCGTCACGCTGAACGCCGAGGAATCCGCAGCGTGGGCCACAGCCGCACAGCCGATCTACGACGCGTGGCTGGCTGACATGGAGTCCAAGGGCATTGATGGCCAAGCGCTGATTGACGAGGCCAAAGCGCTGATGGACGCATACGACGGCTAAAGCAAAACGCTTTTCATAAATTGACCTGCGGCGGCCTGTCTGCCGCAGGTTTCGTTTTCCCTACACCGAGAATCCCATGCATAGGCTGATCCATTCCCTTGCCCGTCTTACCGCTTTGGCAGGTGGTCTGGTGTTGCTTGTCCTGATTGTCATGACAACGCTCTCCATTGTAGGCCGATCCGTCGGTGTTGGCGAGATTACCGGCAACTACGAACTGCTGGAGGCCGGTGTCGCCTTTGCCATCTTCTCGTTTCTTCCGATCACGCAGTTTTACGGCGCGCATGCGACGGTAGATGTGTTCACCTCGTTCTTGCCCGTTTCGGCAAACCGCTGGATCGCCGCGTTCTGGGAGGTCATTCTGGCGCTTGCCATCCTGCTGATCGTCTGGCGTCTCTATGAGGGCATGCAACGCTACATCGGTAACGGAGAGACCACGCTGTTTCTGGAATTCAAAATCTGGTGGGCCTATGCCGCCAGCTTTGCTGCAGGCACCATGGCCAGCGCCACCGCGATCTATTGCGCGGGCATGCGCATCCTTGAGGCAGCAACAGGCCGAAATATCCTCCCTTCCGAATTCGGAGAGCACTGAGCCATGTCCAACCTAGAGCTTGGCTTTTACTCGTTTCCCGTCCTGTTGCTGATGATCTTTCTGCGCGCGCCTATCGGGCTTGCCATGTTTCTGTGCGGATGCGGCGGGTGGTATATGGCGATGGGCGGCAACCCAACGCCGCTGCTGGCAAAGCTCAAGTCAGAGACCTACACAACCTTCTCAAGCTACTCGCTGTCGATCATCCCGATGTTTCTATTGATGGGCCAGTTTGCAACGCTCTCGGGTATGTCCAAGTCACTGTTCAAAGCGGCAGAGAGCTTTCTGGGGCATCGCCGCGGTGGTGTGGCCATGTCTGCCGTCGGCGCCTGCGCGGGCTTTGGCGCGATCTGCGGGTCGTCACTGGCGACGGCGGCCACCATGTCCAAAGTCGCCCTGCCGGAACTGCGGCGCTACGGCTATTCCGGCGGGTTCTCGACAGCGACCCTTGCTGCAGGCGGCACGCTGGGCATCCTGATCCCGCCTTCGGTCATTCTGGTGATCTACGCCATCATCGCAGAGCAGAACATCGCCAAGCTATTTGTGGCAGCCTTCGTGCCCGGCATTCTGGCAGCGATCGGCTATATGATCACCATTTCGATCTACGTGCGTCTTTATCCCGACGCTGCTGGCACCCGCGAACGGGTCCCCATGGCAGAGCGGTTCAAAGCACTGGCCGAGACATGGCCCGTGCTGGTGATCTTTGCTGTCGTCGTGGGCGGCATATATCAAGGGTGGTTCACGCCGACCGAAGGCTCCGCCATCGGGGCGGCGGGCACGGGGCTGGTTGCCCTCCTTTCCGGTTCGCTCAATTGGGCCGTGTTGCGTGAAAGCCTGTGGGGGACCGCACGCACCACCGGCATGATCTTTTTCATCATCCTTGGGGCAGGGTTCTACAACGGCTTCCTCGCGCTATCAGGCGTGCCGCAGTTCATGGCCGACTGGGTGCTGACCCAAGGCTACAGCCCGTGGCTGGTCCTATCCATCATCCTGATCTTCTATCTGGTCTTCGGCTGCCTGATGGACAGTCTGTCGATGATCCTGCTGACTGTGCCGATCTTCTTTCCCGTCATCTCGGTGATGGACTTTGGCCTGACGCCCGAGCATGTGGCGATATGGTTTGGCATCCTTGTGCTGATCGTGGTCGAGGTTGGCCTGATCACACCGCCCGTGGGCATGAACCTTTTCATCATTAACTCGATGGACCGGGAAACCCCGATCACCGAGACCTATAAGGCGGTGATGTGGTTTGTCGGGTCGGACATTTTCCGCGTGATCCTGTTGGTCATGTTCCCCGCGATCACGCTGTTCCTTGTCCCAAGCTAGAATGCACTAAACTGCACATCTGCCTGAAAAGCTTGGCAAAGACGCATTGTCCTGCACAATATCTCCGCAAGGGGAGATTCTCATGCTGTCAGTTGAGGCGAATGCCGCCACCTATTTTGTCGATCGCCATCTGTCCGAAGGGCG
>CALAIJ010000305.1 GCA_937923365.1 uncultured Sulfitobacter sp. | reverse complement strand
GATTGGTTTTCCGCAAAGGGCTGGTCCATCCACCCTCACCAGCAAGCGATGCTGGACCGTGCGGATGCGTCATCCCTGCTGCTGATAGCACCGACAGGCGGGGGCAAAACCTTGTCGGGTTTCTTGCCCACATTGATTGATCTGGCCGCGCATTCTCATACAGGCATGCACACCCTCTACATTTCGCCACTCAAGGCCTTAGCCGCTGATATCAAACGCAATTTAACCACGCCAGTGGAGGAGATGGGCCTGCCCGTCACTATCGAAGAACGCACGGGCGATACCTCTGCACACAGGCGCAAACGCCAGCGCGCCGCGCCGCCGCATATCTTTCTGACCACGCCCGAAAGCCTTGCCCTGCTGGTCAGCTACGAGGATGCCGCCCATATGTTTCGCGGGCTCAAACGGGTAGTAATCGACGAAATCCACGCCCTTGCCGAAAGCAAACGCGGCGACCAGATGATGCTGGCACTGGCGCGGCTTCAGACGCTTTGCCCAGACCTGAAACGCGTGGGCCTCTCTGCCACCGTGGAGGACCCTGCCGCCATCGCCCATTTCATGGCCCGTCACCCCGATCCTTGCGAAATCCTGCAAGCCGATCCTGGCCCCGCGCCCGACATTACGATGCTTCGCACAAAAGAGGCCCCCCCGTGGTCCGGCGGGGGCGCGGCCTATGCCATTCCCGCCGTGCTCGAAGAGATTAAACGCCACAAGACCACGCTGATTTTTCACAACACCCGCGCACAGGCCGAGATTTTCTTTCATAATCTATGGCTTGCCAATGAAGACGCATTGCCTATCGGCATTCACCACGGCTCCCTTGATCGTGCGCAGCGCGAAAAGGTGGAGGCGGCGATGATACGCGGTGATCTGCGTGCGATTGTCTGCACGGGCACGTTGGATCTGGGGCTGGACTGGGGCGATGTGGACTTGATCATCCAGATTGGGGCGCCCAAAAACGTCAAGCGTCTTGTGCAGCGGATCGGGCGGGCCAACCACCGCTACAACGCGCCCTCCAAGGCCATTCTTGTTCCGGCCAACCGCTTCGAAGTGGTCGAATGCGTGGCCGCCCTTGAGGCTGCATTGGAAGGTGATCTGGACGGTGATCCACGCGGGCGCGGCCCACGCGATGTTTTGTGCCAGCATATCCTCATCGCGGCTTGCGCGGGTCCTTTCGATGCAGATGCGCTTTTTGCCGAAATGATTTCCGCCGGGGCTTATGCCACGCTCAGTCGCCCCGATTTCGATGCCTGTCTCAGTTTTTGCGCCACGGGTGGATACGCACTACGCGCCTATGACCGTTGGCAAAGATTGATCCAGCGCCCCGACGGCCAATGGCAGTTGCGCGACCCACGCGCCGCCCGGGCGATCCGCATGAACATCGGCACCATTCAGGACACAGACACGCTCAAGGTGCGGATGCGGCGCAACCGCGGCGGCAAGCCACTGGGCGAGATCGAGGAAGGCTTTGCCGCGACGCTCACCCCCGGCGATACCTTCCTGATCGGCGGGCAGATCGTCAAATACGAGGGCCTGCGCGAAATGACCGTCGAGGTCAGCCGCGATGCTGCCAAGAAACCCAAAGTCGCCACCTTCATGGGCACTAAATTCGCGACGTCCACCCAGCTGAGTGCCCGCGTGCAGCGCCTGTTTACCCAAGATAGTTGGCCAGACCTGCCCGCCCATACGGCAGACTGGTTGGCCTTGCAGCGCGAGGTCAGCCAGTTGCCGCAACCGGGCCGCCTGCTGATCGAAAGCTTCCCGCACGATGGCCGCGCGCAAACTGTCATCTACGGCTTTGCAGGACGCAACGGCCAGCAAACGCTGGGCCTGTTGCTGACCAAGCGGATGGAGGAATTGGGTCTCAACCCTTTGGGCTTTGTCGCGACCGATTATGCCACGTTGATCTGGGGGCTGGATGCCGTTGACGACCCCGAACCCCTGTTTGATCTGGCCACCCTTCAAAACGGGTTGGAGACATGGCTGGCAGGAAATGCGGTCATGAAGCGCACCTTTCGGGCCAGTGCCACCATTGCAGGGCTAATTGAACGCAACACGCCATCAGCGCGCAAATCTGGGCGACAGGCGACGTTCAGTTCGGATATCCTTTATGACACGCTCACCAAGTACGACCCCGACCATCTGATGCTGCAAATCACCCGCGAAGAGGCCTTGCGCGGGTTGGTCGACTTTGGCCGTATCGAAGAAATGATCGCCCGCGTCGAAGGGCGGATTGATCATCGCAAGCTGCCCCGTGTGACACCACTGGCCGCGCCTATGTTTCTTGAAATGGGCCGCGTTCCCGTCAAAGGCGCCGCCGAAGAACGGCTGCTGGCAGAAGAGGCCGCACGGCTCATGGAAGCCTCCGGTCTGGCGCAGATCACACCCGCAACTTCGAACAAGCCACGGTGGCGCCTCGGCTTTTGACCCCTTGCCAAATCGGCTCCAGTCACACATGAACAAAGAATGAACGCCCATGAATTCACTCTCGCCGGTACCGCTTTGCAGGCGCTTGGGTCCGGCGCACTTTTCTGGCCGCAAGAGCAGCTTTTGTGCGTCAGCGATCTGCATCTGGGCAAGTCAGAGCGGATCGCCCGGCGTGGTGGCAGCCCCCTGCCCCCATACGAGACCCGCGATACTCTCACCAAGCTTGAGCAGGACCTGACCGCAACCAATGCGCAAACGGTCGTCTGTCTGGGTGACAGTTTCGACGATCTGGGCGCGGCCCTTGCCCTGCCAGAGGCGGAGCGCCTTTGGATCACGCGCCTGCAGGCAGGGCGCAGGTGGATCTGGATCGAGGGCAACCATGATCCCGGCCCCATCGATATGGGTGGCAGCCATCTGGCGGAACTGGGCCTTGGTCCCCTCACCTTTCGCCATATTGCACAGGCGGGGGCCGCGGGCGAAGTGTCCGGCCACTATCATCCCAAAGCGGGCGTGCAGGCGCGCGGGCGCACCATCACGCGGCCTGCCTTTTTGCTTGATGATGCGCGGCTGATCCTGCCCGCTTACGGCACCTATACAGGCGGGCTGCGCAGTCAGTCAGAGGTCTTGTGCCAGATCATGACAGCGGGCAGTCTGGCCATTCTTACCGGCCCGCAGCCGGTCGTTGTTCCCATGCCGAGGTAGCCCATGACCCCTGACGCGATCACCCGCATTCACCGCAGCTTTGAGGCGCAAAGCATGATGGCCACGTTGGGCGCTGAGATCACCGAGGTGGCGGAAGGTCACGTACGCATCACCGCCCCACTGCTGCCGGGCAGCCTGCAACAGCAGGGGTTCGGGCACGCAGGCCTGACCTTCTCCATCGGCGATAGTGCAGCGGGCTATGCCGCCCTCACCATGCTGCCCTTGGACTGCGAGGTCGTCACCGCCGAGATCAAGATCAACCTGCTGGCCCCAGCACAAGGCGATCTGCTGATTGCGACAGGCCGGGTGGTCAAGCCGGGCAAACGGCTGTGCGTTGTGACATCGCAGGTCCATGCTATCACAAACGGCGACCAGAAACTGATCGCCGTTTTGCAAGGTACGATGGTGCCTGTGCCACTCTCAGGCAGTTAGGCCTTCAGGCTCTGCCAACCCGTTTGCGCGGCAACATGCTGTCACAGTGTTCGCCAGCAGGCAGGCGATGGTCATTGGCCCCACACCGCCCGGAACAGGCGTAATGGCACCTGCGCGCGCGGCACAGCTTTCGAAGTGAACGTCGCCCACCAACTTGGTCTTGCCTTCACCCTTTTCCGGCGCATCCAGACGGTTGATGCCAACGTCGATGACGGTGGCGCCTTCTTTGATCCAGTCGCCGGGGATCATTTCGGGGCGTCCGACGGCGGCCACAACGATATCCGCACGGCGTACAACATCGGCAAGG
>CALAIJ010000304.1 GCA_937923365.1 uncultured Sulfitobacter sp. | reverse complement strand
GGCTCTGGCCTGGGTCGAGGCCGGGCAGGGCGCGGCCCTGGCCACGGTGATCGAGACGTGGGGCTCTGCGCCAAGGCGCACGGGCGCGCAATTGGTCGTGTCCGGCACCGGAGAGATGCAGGGGTCCGTGTCAGGCGGCTGCGTCGAAGGGGCCGTTGTCATCGAGGCGCTCGAGGCGTTGCAGGACGGCGGCCAGCGGGAATTGGAGTACGGCGTCAGCGACGGCGATGCCTTTGCGGTCGGGCTGGCCTGTGGCGGCACCATCCGCATTCTGGTCGAACCCATCGGCGCAAGCGGCATGCCCGTGCAGATGCTGCGCGATCTGGTCGCCGCGCGGGCTGCGCGTCGGGCGGTTGCCTATGAGGTCGCGATGGGGCGTGGCGCGCGCCGTCTGGTCTTTGACGGCCATGAGGCGCGGTTTCGCATGGATCGTTCCGGTTTCGAGGAGGACGGACAGACTTTTGTCGGCATTCACAACCCGCCTTTGCGGCTGGTCATCGTCGGCGGCGTGCACATTGCGCAGGCTTTGGTCGGCATGGCGCGCACCGCAGGGTTTGACCCCGTTGTCGTGGACCCGCGCGAGGCGTTCGGGTCGCCCGCGCGCTTCCCGGACACAGCGCTGCTCAACGACTGGCCCGACGAGGCTTTGCAGGCCGTGGGCGTCGACGCGCGCACAGCACTGGTGCTGTTGACCCATGACCCCAAACTGGACGATCCGGCGTTGCAGATCGCCCTTGCCTCCGATGCGTTCTATATCGGTGCCTTGGGCAGCACGCGGACGCATGCCAAAAGGGTCGAGCGGATGCAGGCTTTGGGCTTTGACGCCCAAGCGATCGCGCGCATTCATGGCCCCGTGGGTCTGAACATCGGCGCGTCCGGTCCGGCGGAAATTGCGGTCTCCGTGCTGGCGCAGATGATCCAGTCGCTGAGGCAAGGATGAAATTCGGCCCTGTCCCGCTTGCTCAGGCCGAAGGGGCTATTCTGGCCCATTCTGTGCATTTGGCCCAAGGGCGCTTGCGCAAGGGGGTGACGCTGGATGCGGACCATCTGGCGGCATTGGCAGCCAGTGGCGTGCAAGAAATTGTCGTGGCCCGATTGGACGCAGATGACGTGCACGAGGATGCCGCCGCACAGGCGCTGGCGCAGGCCCTTGTGCCGCAGCCCGCGCAGGCAGGGATCGAACTGAATGCAGTCGGCACGGGGCGCGTGAACTTGCTGAGCGCGGGGGCAGGGGTTGTGGAACTGGACCCCGCAGCCATCACGGCCGTAAACGCGGTTGACCCGATGATTACGGTCGCCACCGTGCCCAACTGGCAGCAGATGGACGCAGGCGGTATGGTGGCCACGGTCAAGATCATCTCTTATGGTGTGGCGCGCGCCAGTCTGGATGCGGCCTGTCAGGCGGCCCGCGCGGCAATGCGGGTGCGGCGGACGGCGGTGTCCTCGGCGCAGCTCATTCAGACGGTGGTGCAGGGCGATGACGGGTCCAAGGGCCACAAACACATCAATACGCGGCTGGACCGTCTGGGCGTGCCTCATGCGCAGAAGTTGCTGGTGGCGCATGAGACACAGCAACTGGCGCAGGCGATTGGCGGCTCCAAAGCGGAGGTGATCCTGATCCTGACTGCCTCGGCCACGTCGGACATCAACGATGTCGCACCCGCTGCGCTGCGGATGGCGGGGGGTGAGGTGACCCATTTCGGCATGCCGGTTGATCCCGGCAACCTGCTGTTTCTGGGCGAGATTGACGGACGTTGCGTGATTGGCCTGCCGGGGTGCGCGCGCTCCCCTGCGCTGAACGGGGCGGATTGGGTGCTGGCGCGGATTGCCTGCGGGGTGCCGGTGACCTCGGACGATATCGCCGGCATGGGCGTGGGAGGCTTGCTCAAGGAAATCCCGACACGGCCACAGCCACGGCGCGGACGCTGACCTGCGGCGGGGTCACGCCGCACTGCGGCAATCTGCAATATCGTGCCAAAGCATGAATTTTCACATTTTTTCGGTTCTCTTGTGCGGCTTACCATGCTTAACTCCCTCCAAACACGAACATCAAAGGGGAGGATGTCATGACACAGGTCACAATGACCGTGAACGGCAAAACTGCGTCTGCTGACGTGGAAGGCCGCACATTGCTGGTGCAATTCCTGCGAGAGGATCAGGAACTGACAGGCACGCACGTCGGCTGCGATACCAGCCAGTGCGGTGCTTGCGTGGTGCATGTGAACGGGCAGGCCGTAAAATCCTGCACCATGTTCGCCATCGAGGCGGATGGCGCCACAGTCGACACCATCGAAGGGCAGGCCAATGCCGATGGATCGCTCAATGTGATCCAGCAGGCGTTTCAGGACCACCACGGCCTGCAATGCGGGTTCTGCACACCGGGTATGGTGATGTCGGCGGCGGCATTGCTCAAGGACAACCCCAAGCCCACAGAGGCCGAGGTGCGTCACTATCTGGATGGCAACATCTGCCGCTGCACCGGTTACCACAACATCGTCAAGGCGATCATGGCCGCATCCGGTCAGGACGTCAGCGCGATTGCAGCCGAGTAAATGGCGGCCCCCGACTTCATCGAAATCGGCACGGACAACCCGTCCGGCACATCCACGTTTTTCCAAAACGTGATGGGCTGGACCTGGGAGGAAATGCCCGATGGACGGGGGGGCTACTTTACGGACGGCACGCGCAAGGTCGGTATGCATCAGGAGGGGACACCCTGCATGGTGCCTTACCTGCGTGTCGAGGATATCAAAGCGGCAGTTGCCAAGGTCAAATCCGAAGGGGGCACCTTGATGGGAGAGATCGCCGATGCCCCCGGCTATGGCCGGTTTGCCACCTGCAGCGATCCGCACGGCGTGCGGTTCGGCCTGCACCAGGAATAAGCCCATAGGTGCACGAGACGTGCACCTTACAGAGGCAACCAAACGTAAGGTGCACTTTCAGGGCACCCCACCTAGGGAGGAATACAGAATGCCAAAGGACAGTGGAATTGGAGCCAGCAGCAAACGTCGCGAGGACGTGCGCTTTCTGACCGGTGACGGCAATTATACCGACGATATCAATGTACGCGGTCAGGCCTATGTGCATTTCTTGCGCTCGGATATCGCGCATGGCACGATCGACACGCTGGACACGGCCGAGGCCGCCAAGATGCCCGGCGTGGTGCGTATCTTTACCGGTGCGGATTTCGAAGGCGTGGGGGGGTTGCCCTGCGGCTGGGGCATCACCAGCAAGGATGGCAGCCCCGCCCACGAGCCCGCGCACCCCGTTCTGGCGCAAGGCAAGGTCCGCCACGTGGGCGAGCCCATTGCCGCCGTGGTTGCCGACAGCCTGTCGCAGG
>CALAIJ010000303.1 GCA_937923365.1 uncultured Sulfitobacter sp. | reverse complement strand
CCTTCTGCGGCCAGCGCCTTCTTACGTTTTTCCAACAAGGCCATCAGCGCACCCTCGCCCGCAATAGCGATTTTCTGGGCATTCAGTGCGAACTTGGATTGGAACCCGCTGGCGGTCATCTTGCCTTCGGCGATGACTTCGGTGCCTTCCTCCGGGATCATGCCAAGACCCGGCACCTGCCCCTTCCACGTCATGCAGGACAATACGTTGCGGTCATCTTTGAGGTCGAAATAGAGGTGGCCAGAGCGCGCCTGAACCACGCGGCCCACTTCGCCTTTGATGCGAACCCAGCCCAGCTCCGCCTCCACCAGTTTTTTCACCGATCCCGCAATTTCCGAAACGGTGAATTCAGGTGTGTTTGACCCCGGTGTCGGATCGTCAAGCAGGTCCATGGGCTGTCCTTGTGTCTGGTGCTGCGCCAGCTTAGAACGCGAAGCAACAAAGGCCAAGGGAGTGCGACCTCATGAACATCCTCATCTTAGGCAGCGGCGGGCGCGAGCATTCCCTTGCATGGGCCACCTTGCAAAACCCAAAGTGTGACAAGCTGATCGTTGCCCCCGGCAATGCGGGCATCGCGGCAATCGCGGATTGTGCCAGTCTCGACATCATGGACGGCGCGGCAGTCGTCGCATTCTCCGAGGCCAACAGCATCGATTTTGTCATCGTCGGACCAGAGGCTCCTTTGGCCGCAGGGGTATCGGACGATCTGCGTGCGGCAGGTTTTGCCGTCTTCGGACCATCAGCAGCGGCGGCTGCCCTTGAGGCCTCAAAAGCCTTTACCAAAGAGATTTGCGATGCCTGCAACGCGCCCACCGCCGCCTACGGGCATTTCACCGATGCCGCCGAAGCCAAGGCCTATGTCACCGCACAAGGCGCCCCCATTGTCATCAAGGCGGACGGGCTGGCCGCCGGCAAAGGCGTCATCATCGCCATGACCGAGACCGAGGCCCTGGACGCCGTCGACACCATGTTCGACGGCACCTTCGGTGCTGCGGGCGCAGAGGTTGTCATCGAAGAATTCATGGAAGGCGAAGAGGCGTCATTCTTTGTGCTGTGCGATGGCGTGAACGTGCTGCCCATCGGCACCGCGCAAGACCACAAGCGCGCTTATGACGGCGACAAGGGCCCCAACACAGGCGGCATGGGGGCCTATTCGCCCGCGCCCGTGCTGACCGATGCCATTGCGCAAAAGGCCCTCGACCAGATCGTGAAGCCCTGCGTCGCAGAGATGGCGCGCCGCGGGATGCCCTATCAGGGCGTCTTGTATGCCGGTCTGATGATCAAGGACGGCCAGCCACGGCTGGTCGAATACAACGTGCGCTTTGGCGATCCCGAATGCCAGGTGCTGATGATGCGACTGGGTGCGCAAGCCTTTGATCTGATGCACGGCGCGGCTGACGGGCGGCTTTCGGAAATGCAGGCCAACTGGGCAGAGGATCATGCCGTTACAGTCGTCATGGCCGCCAAGGGCTACCCCGGCGACTACGCCAAAGGGTCGGTCATCAAGGGCCTCGACGCGTTGCCAGAGGATGCCATGAACATGGTGTTTCACGCAGGCACCACGCTGCTGGAAGGTGCCGTTACCGCCAGCGGCGGCCGTGTCCTGAACGTGACCGCGCGCGGCGATGATCTGGCCGAGGCGCAGGCGCGTGCTTACGCTATGGTCGATGCCATCGACTGGTCCGAAGGGTTTTGCCGCCGTGATATCGGTTGGCGCGCCTTAGGCTCAGGATAATATCTGATCCTCGCAGACCACCGGTTTTCGGGTGATCTTGGTCACTTTCTGGATCGCACGCGAGGTGGACACAACAACCAGCCCGTCATCGCTTTGAAACGGAACCCAGCAATGTTCCTGCACAGGCAGGTCTTCGTAGAAAAAGCAGATTTGCGGTCCGCGCACTTCGATCTTGCCGTAGGTGCAGGTGCCGTCATCGCGGCTCCAGACCGTGCGGGTCCGGCTCAGGAACTGCTCGACCCCGACAAGGCTGCCACCGGGAAAATTCTCGAACGTCAAAGTACGCTGGTCGGCTTGGTCAAGAAAGGCGTCCGGCGTGATCTGCTCTTGGGCCGTGGCGGGCAGCCCCAGACAGCAGCATAACAAAACGGCAAGCGGCCTTATCTGCATTCCAGCGCCGCGGCAAAACTCTCGCGTCCTTCGTGCGGTCCAATGTCACGGGCGGCCAGTGTGCGCCCTCTCAAGGTGACGGCCTGCAGGCGCGACCAGTCGGCGGTGGCCACAATCATCTCGGGCGCGCCTGCACAGGTGCGCATGCCCCCAGCGATGTCGCGTTCACCGATGCTGTTGTTGGTAAAGCCCTTGAGGCTGGCCACTTCGCGCAACTTGCCATCCCGAAACCGGAACACGCGCAAAGCTTTGACCAGATGCGGGCGATCAATATAGGCGATTTCGGCGTGGCCGTCCCCGTCAAGGTCCGCGGCCCCAATGGGTGCCAGCCAACGGTTCTTGCGGCCAATAAAGCGCGTGGCGGTGACAACCCCGTTCGCATCGTAAAGGGCAAGCCGCGCACCTTTTGACGCGTCACTTTCCACCACCAGCACATAGGTGGTCCCGTCCCCTTCAAGGTCCACCAAACGGGGTGCTACATCTTCGAAGACGCGGGTTTCGGGCAGCCGGATTGTCACTTCGTGCAGGTCGCGGGCCGCGCAGCCTGCGCATTTGTCCACCGTAAGCCTGATAGCGCCCCATTCGATATCATCGCCCAGAACGCCATGGGCATACCGGCGCGTGGGCTCAGTGTATTCGGCCTTGGTGATGACATCGGGCGGAGCGGCAAAGGCCCCCTGCCCGCACCACGACAGGGCCGCGGCAATAAGCCCTGCCGCAAGCCGCATCAGATCTGCTTTTCGGGCATCTGGACACGCAGACCGTCAAGGTCGTCTGTGACCTTGAGCTGGCAGGTCAGGCGGGACTTGGTGGGATCGGGCTCATAGGCAAAGTCCAGCATGTCTTCTTCCATGTCGTCCTTGGCGGGCAATTTCTCGACCCAGGCCGCGTCCACGTAGACGTGGCAGGTGGAGCAGGCACAGGCCCCGCCGCAATCGGCTTCGATGCCCGGAATGTTGTTGTCGCGCGCGCCTTCCATGACCGTTAGGCCATTGGCGACCTCGACCACGTGCTCGGTTCCGCCATGTTCTACGTAGGTGATTTTGGCCATGTGTTTGCCCTCATGCGTGATGTTTCCCGACATATCTAGTGGCGAAAAGCAGCCCATGCCAGCCCCTTTTGCGCCGCTTTCGCCCCAGCCGTTCACGAAACCGCGCAGGCCGCTATGCAGAAGCATGCAAAACAGGTAGTGTCGCGCAAAACGGGCCCGCAAAGCGGCCCACGACCCTACGAGGCCTCGGGCAGATGAAATGTGATTTGATGGTAATCCCGCGCAAGGTTGCTCTGTTGGGCCTTTTGGCCCCGTTGGTTCTGGCGGCCTGTGATCCCGCAGCGATTGCCGCACGCGAGGACGCCCCTGAACCGGGTGTCCTGGAGGCCACGCGCAACGGCCCGCCCGGTGCGGCCGAAGGCACCTGTTGGGGCAAAACCGTGACCCCGGCGGTGGTTCAAACGGTCGTGAAACAGGTGCAGACGCGACCTGCCAAAGTGAACCCCGACGGCACCATCGCCGCCCCGCCAAAGTACCGGACAGAGCAATCCCAGGAGATCGTCAGCCCGCGCCGCGACAACTGGTTTGAGACCCCCTGCGCGGAGGTCCTGACGGAGGAGTTCGTCTCCTCGCTGCAACGCGCCCTGCTGGCGCGCGGGTATTACGCGGGCGATATCTCCGGCAAGATGGACCTTGCGACCAAATTTGCGGTCAAAGCGTTCCAACAAAGCGAAGGCGGGCCTGAAAGCACGGTTCTGACGCTGCAATCCGCGCGCAGTCTGGGCCTGATCGCAGTGCCGCGCACCGTGAGCGAATAGCAAAAGGGCGCCCTGATCCAGGACGCCCTCTGCTGAAACTCACGGGGTTGCGGGTTACTCGCCCAAGGTCAGTGCCACGAAACGTGGATCGCCTGCACGGCGCACCAGCAGCAACAGGGACTTGCGTCCTGCGTCCTTGGCGGCGGCGACCTGCTTGTCCAGATCCTCAATGCCGGTGATCTTTTGCTGGCCTGCCTCGGTGATGATATCGCCTGTGCGCAGGCCTTTCTCGTAGGCCTCACTGGCCTCGTCCACCGCAGTGACCGCAAGGCCTGTCATGCCTTCCTCCGCGCCCAGTTCTTCGCGAATTTCGGGCGTCAGTGGCGTCAGGGTTAGCCCCAGCAACGAGGTCGTCTTGGGGGTGTCATCCTCCTCGGGCGTATCCTCGGTGGCAGGTGTTGCCTCACGATCGGCCTCTTCGCGGCGGCCCAGCGTGACCTTGATGGTCTGGCTTTTGCCCTCGCGCAGCACGGTGACGCGCACGGTTGCCCCCACAGGGCTGTTGCCCACCTGTCGCACAAGCCCACGAGTATCCTCCACCTCGACGCCGTCGAAAGACACGATGACATCACCCGTTTCCAGCCCTGCGTCCTTGGCAGGCCCGTCGGGCACATCGGTGATCAAGGCGCCCTTGGCGTTCTCAAGCTCCATCGCGTCAGCCACGTCCTGCGTGACATCCTGAATGCGCACGCCCAACCAGCCGCGCCGCGTTTCGCCAAATTCCTTGAGCTGGTCCACGACGCGGGTCACGACGTTGGACGCCATCGAAAAGCCGATCCCGATGGAGCCGCCATTGGGGCTCAGGATCGCGGTGTTCACGCCAATCACCTGTCCGTCCATGTTGAACAACGGCCCGCCGGAGTTGCCACGATTGATGGCCGCGTCCGTCTGGATGTAGTCGTCATAGGTGCCCGACAAGGCGCGATTGCGCGCCGACACGATCCCCGCAGAAACGGAAAACCCCTGCCCCAGCGGATTGCCCATGGCAACAACCCAATCGCCTACGCGCGCGGCATTGCTGTCACCGAATTTGACAAACGGCAACGGCTCGGAGGCTTCGACCTTCAGCAGCGCGATATCGGTATTGGGGTCGGTGCCAATGACTTTGGCCTTCAGCTCCTGACCGGAAAAGAACTCGATCGTGATCTCGTCGGCGCCCTCGATGACGTGGTTGTTGGTGACGACAAAGCCGTCCTCAGAGATGACGAACCCTGACCCCAATGCAGACGAACGCCGTGGTTGCGGGCCATCGCCATCATTGTTGCGGTCCTGAAACTCGCGGAAAAAATCTTCGAAAGGAGAGCCTTCCGGCACGATCCCGCGCGGCCCTGTTCGGCCTTCAACCACGGTGGAGGTGGTGATATTCACAACCGACGGGCTGATCTGTTCGGCCAAAGGGGCCAGACTTTCGGGCTTGGCGAATGCAGAAAGCGCTTGCGCCACCACCAATGCCATTGCCAACATTGTCAGCATCAAACCACGGAAAGCCTTGCTTTCGTGGAATTTTTTCGCCTTTGTGGCACCGCGTGGCTGCATCGCCATCTCCTCAAGCTTCGTTATTATCTGCGCAGACTGCATGCTTGGCACCCCATCCGCAATATCAAACATGGCCCCGATCACGCGCATTTCAACTGCCCATGGGCCTTGTTCTTTTTCTGGCCCTCATATTCCCGGAGTTTGAGGCAGAGCCTCAATCATACAAAGGCGTGCGGGCTTTGCCCGCTCCTTTGGCGCAGCTATTGCGCCATGCGTGCTGTCAGATCGGGCCAGGACGACAGCAAAGTGCGGCGCGCCTCAAGCCCTGGTGAGCGGCCCTGTGCGCGTGGCGCAACGCTGAGGTGCACAAACACCAAAGTTCTGCCCCGTGAGGTAGCCCAGCCCACAAACCAGCCAACGCCAAGCCCACCGTCAAACGCACCGCCCGTCTTGCCCGTGATCCGCCAGCCGTCTTGCAAGCGCGCAAGCAAAAGGCCGCGGGTCGCGGTCATCGCCGCCTCGGACACGGGCAGCGTTCCGCTCACAAGCGCGCGTAAGAACGCCGCTTGTTCACGTGCCGAGAGTTTGAGGGACGACCCCAACCATGCCCGCTCCAGACCATTGTTCGCGCCCGCTTCGCCGGACATGTCTGCATTGCCATACCCAAAGTCGCGCAAGGTCTCTGTCAGGTGCGTCGCCCCCAAAGCGTGGGTCAGGCGTTGCGAGTACCATACAACTGAATAGCGCAGCCAGTCGCGCGGGTGGGTATCGCGGGTCCAGTTGGCGCCGCCCCAATCGGGCTCTCCGGGTCTGTAGGAAAACAGGGGTTCCGTGGCGCTTTCCAGCAGCCCCGCCTCAAAGGCGATCACGGCCAGTGGCAGCTTGAAGGTAGACGCGGGCGTGACCTGCGTGTCGCACATGCCTTCTTCCAGCAAGACCGCGCCATCGACTACATCCAGCAACAAGGTGCAGTTG
>CALAIJ010000302.1 GCA_937923365.1 uncultured Sulfitobacter sp. | reverse complement strand
GTCAGCGAGATGGAAACGATGCCAAGCGCGTCAAGACCGAACAATTCGCCATCGTCGGTGATGCCGTCCTCGTTCTGGTCCTGCCAGATCAACAGATCGGTCCAAACCGCATCCGCGCTGGTAATCAACCCGTCTTCGTTGCCGCCCATGCCGGCGGCATCGTGCTGCGCGAGATCGGCAAAACCGCCGTCGAACTGGTTGCCGAACATCTCGGACAGATCGTCGATCCGGTTGTTGTCGTTCAGGTCGCGTACAAGGAAGCCGTCGTCACCCTTGAGCCAGCCTGTCTTCTCCTTGAACTGGTCGTTGTCGAGATCGAAGAAGACGTTGCCGTCCAGCAACGCGATGGTTTCCAACCCGTCGCCATCAAGGTCGATGGTCAGCGGATCAATCTCGAGCGTCCATGCCATGCCCTTGGCCAGACGGATCGCAGCCCCGCCGACCCAGATGGCGGCGCTGGCAAGAGAGTAGGCCTCCCACGCAGTGACGAGGAAGTTCGCGACGGGCGTGAGCTTGATAAATTCCTTGGCAATGGCGACGCCGCCCATGATGACAGAGAAGATATCGGGAAAGCTGAACAACATGCCCAGATCCGACGTGGCACCTGACAACGAGTTATCAATTGGTGCGTTCAGTTCCGTGGGATTAGGCGCAAGCGCCGTTGTAAAGAACTTGCCCGCCTGATCGAACTCGTAGTTGCGCACGGTCTGGTAGTTGCTGCTGCCATCCCCGTCGGCAGGGCCTTTGGGAACCAATTGTCCTGTGACCAGCTTCCACATGACGTCGCCGGTATTGACCACGCGCATGGTGCCGTTGTCTTCGGCGACATAGGCCATGAACGGCAGCCATGTGTCATAGAAAATCCGCAGGCCCGTCGCGGCAGAAGTCACCAAAGCGGTATAATCTGCATATTGACCGATGATGCTGGTAAACAGCCCGCCCCCGCCGGAAAGGCTGCCGAAGGTAAACGCGGCCATGCCGGGTGTGGTGTTACCTCCCGTCAGCGGAACGCCATAGAAAGTCAGGATGTCCTGTTGCTGCGGGTCCATGATGGTGGTGCCGGCTGCAAAATAGAACCGGTCGCGGTTCTCGAACGTGTCTGGCGGTTCGGCCACGGGCGGGCCTTGCACGCCGGGCTGCAAAATCTGGCCTGTCTCCAGATCACCGTACAGAATACCGCCGGGGGTGTAGTTCAACACCACGTCCCGACCAAGCCCGCCGGACGTGGTCACGGCTGTGCCGCTGTAGGCAAAGATCAGATCGTTTCCGTCGCCACCCTCCAGCACAAGCTCACCTGTGTTCTGGCTGTCGAAATAGATGACATCGCCGCCAGCCCCGCCCGAGATCGTGCCTTGACCGCCAAAGGACGTGTCGTCCTCGGAGATGACAAACCAGTCACCGCCGGACGACAGGGTGACGTTCTCGTAATTGCTGATTTCGAACTTGGGCGCGCTGATATTCGGGATGAATAGCCCTGTGGTGGACGGCGCGATCTGCAACAGATTTGTGTAAGGGCCTGTGCCCCGATCCACGAGGCCATCAACCATGTTGATGCCCAAAAAGTCACTGCCGTCAAAGTTCAGGAAGTCAACGCCTTCGCCTTGGTCAATCTCGACACTTTTGGTGCCCGCATCGGTCTGGATGTTCAGGATGTCGGCTTCGGCACTCAGGTTGATTTCTTCGATGTCGATGATCGTATCGATGACCGCGCCAAAGCCCGTCTGGCCGATCAGGTCAAAGTCACCTTGGTTCACGCCAACAGAACTGCGCAGCACCAGATCATTCGCGCCATCGTCGTAGTAAAGCGCGTCATAGTCGCCGCCGCCATCCAGAATGTTGGTGCCGGGCCCGCCAAAGAGGCTGTCATCGCCGTAGCCGCCGCGCAGCGTGTCGTTGCCTGCACCGGTTTCCAGACTATCGTCGCCTGCGTCGCCCCAAAGCTCGTTGTTGCCTTCGACGTCCGTGAGCGTGTCGTCGCCGTCCGCGCCCTCAAGCGTGTCGTCGCCCGCGCCACCGTCGATCAGGTCATCATCGGCGCCACCGTCCAGCAAGTCGGCGCCCTCACCCCCATCCAGCGTGTCGTCTCCGTCACCGCCGAAAAGTTCGTCGTCGCCCAGAAATCCGTCCAGCATGTCCGCGCCGCGGGCACCCATAAGGGTATCGTCGCCGTCGCCCGCATCCAGCGTATCGTCGCCGTCGCCGCCATCCAGCAGATCGGCGCCCAGATCACCATCAAGGAAGTCGTTGCCATCACCGCCTTCAAGGGTGTCGTCGCCCTCGCCAGCATCAAGGCTATCCCAGCCCTCTTCGCCCCTCAGCAGGTCATTGCCAAGGCCACCATCCAGCGTGTCGTCGTCGCGCCCACCTTCGAGGGTATCCTCGCCATCACCGCCATCAAGGCTGTCAAAGCCATCGCCACCCTTGAGGGTGTCATCGTCAACGCCCCCATCAAGGGTGTCGTCGCCATCACCGCCTTCAAGGCTGTCAAAGCCTTCAAAGCCGTCCAGCAGGTCATTGTCGCCGCCGCCTTCAAGCACGTCGTCGCCGTCGCCGCCATCTAGCGTGTCATCGCCGTAGCCCCCTTCAAGGGTGTCGTTGTCAACACCCCCGTCCAGCGTATCGTTGCCGTCGCCGCCTTGCAGAAGGTCTGCGCCTTCGGCCCCATCCAGCGTGTCGTCGCCTGCATCGCCTGCAAGTTCGTCATCGCCCAAGGCACCGTAAATCTCGTCATCGTCACCGCCCCCTGAAACGGTATCGTCACCGTCCTCGCCGCGCAGGGTGTCAAAGCCGTCGCCACCATCCAGCAGGTCGTCGTCGGCACCGCCTGTGATGGTGTCATCGCCCGCGTCGCCGTACAGCGTGTCAAAGCCTTCGCCACCTTCCAGCGTATCATCGTCGGCTCCGCCTTCGATGTCGTCGTTGCCAACGCCACCTGTCAGCGTGTCATCACCCGCGCCGCCGGACAGCACGTCATCGCCGTCATCGCCAGTCAGCGTGTCATTCCCATCATCACCGGCAAGCGTGTCGTTGCCCTCGGCACCGACCAGCGAATCTGCGCCGGCACCACCGGCCATGACATCATCGCCCAACTGACCCAGCAGCGTGTCATCGCCGTCGTCGCCGGAAAGGTCATCGTTGCCCTCGCCGCCGGTGATGCTGTCGATACCTGCGCCACCGGCGATGGAATCGTTGCCCGTGCCGCCATCAAGCGTATCGTCACCGCTGCCGCCGTCCATCTGGTCGTCGCCTGCATCGCCGGTAATCACGTCCGCATCGTCGCCGCCGGAAAGGCTGTCATTGCCCTCGCCGCCGATCAGCGTGTCGGTGCCCGCACCACCCTCAAGCGTGTCATTGCCTATGCCGCCATCGATCGTGTCGACGCCCGCTTCGCCATCGGCAAAATCATTGCCCGCGTCGCCTGTGATAATGTCGTCGCCATCGCCGCCGAACATGGAATCGTCGCCGTCGCCGCCA
>CALAIJ010000301.1 GCA_937923365.1 uncultured Sulfitobacter sp. | reverse complement strand
CACAGCGATGGGCTGTTCCGCTCGACGCCTCTGCTTTTGCATTGTACCGCGCGCTGCGGCGGACCAACCCATCGCCGTATATGTTTTTCTTCAATTTGGGCGGCTTCCAAATCGTTGGTGCCAGCCCCGAAATTCTAGTGCGTGTCCAAGGTGATAAGGTCACGATCCGCCCCATCGCAGGCACCCGCAAACGCGGCGACACCCCCGAAGAAGACCGCGCGCTTGAGGCCGATCTGCTGTCCGACGAAAAAGAGCTGGCCGAGCATTTGATGCTGCTGGATCTGGGCCGCAACGACGTGGGCCGCGTGGCCAAAATCGGCACCGTACGCCCCACGGAAGAGTTCATCGTCGAGCGGTATTCCCACGTGATGCACATCGTCTCCAACGTGGTGGGCGAGCTGCACGAGGACAAAGACGCGCTGGACGCCTTCTTTGCGGGCATGCCCGCAGGCACGGTCTCGGGCGCGCCCAAGGTCCGCGCCATGCAGATCATTGACGAGTTGGAGCCTGAAAAGCGCGGCATCTACGGCGGCGGTGTGGGATACTTTTCGGCAGGCGGCGACATGGATATGTGCATCGCCCTGCGCACAGCGGTGATCAAGGACGAAACCCTCTATATTCAGGCAGGCGGCGGCGTGGTCTATGACAGCGATGCCGAGGCCGAATTCATGGAAACCGTGCATAAATCGGGTGCAATCCGCAAGGCCGCAGCAGACGCCCTGCGCTTTGGCGGCAAAGGCAACTGATGCCCCGCGACGCCTTTGAAATTGCAGGCCAATCCATCGCGCCGGGAACAAGCGCCGAGGTGAACCTGCCGGTCTCGACCCTGCCGGATCACACGCCTGTCAATCTGGCGCTTGAGGTTCATCACGGCAAACGCGCAGGGCCTACGATGTTTGTCTCTGCCGCTGTGCACGGGGACGAAGTTATCGGCGTGGAAATCGTCCGGCGGCTGTTGCGCGCACCGCAACTGCGCAGCCTGCGCGGCACGTTGATTGTGGTTCCCGTGGTCAATTCTTTCGGCTTTCTGAACCGCTCGCGCTACCTGCCGGATCGCCGCGACCTGAACCGCTGCTTTCCAGGCTCACCGACAGGCTCGCTGGGCTCGCGCCTTGCGCATATTTTCCTCAACGAAGTGGTGTTGCGCTGCGACTTTGGCATCGACCTGCATTCCGCCGCTGTTCACCGCACGAACCTGCCGCAAGTCCGCGTCTCACCCTCGGACCGTGTCACCCAGAAGATGGCGTTGGACTTTGGCGCCCCTGTGGTGCTGACCTCGGGTCTGCGCGACGGCTCCTTGCGTGCGGTGGCGGCTGATCTTGGCACCCACGTGCTGCTTTACGAAGCGGGCGAAGGGCTGCGCTTTGACGAAATGGCTGTACGCGCAGGGCTGGCGGGCATCCTGCGTGTAATGCGCGGCACGGACATGTTGCCTGCCAAAGGCATCGCGCGCGCCAAGGCAGCACCTTACCTTTGCCAATCCTCACACTGGCTGCGCGCGCCTGCGGGCGGGCTTTTACGCACCTTCCATGCCGAGGGGGAAACTGTGGAGGAAGGCGACCTGCTGGCCACAGTCTCCGATCCTTTTGGCAAGGACGATGCTGAGCTGGTCGCACCCCATGCGGGCATTCTGATCGGGCGCGCCATCCTGCCCGTGGTCAACGAAGGCGACGCGGTCTTTCACTTGGCACGCCTGTCGCCCCGCGCCGCCGAAGACACTGTGGAAGGCCTGGTCAGCCAACTCGAAACCGACCCGCTTTTTGACGAAGACGAGATCATCTGAGCGCCCCCTTTTTCTGGCCTGAATATTCCCCGCCGGAGGCCTGAAATCTCTGCGCGCCAAAAGCGAATGAACGCCACGGCCTTGACGGGCCACAGTCGCCCGCTACTTCCGGTCAAAGGAGTTCTTCATATGCGTATCCCCCTCATCGCCCTCGGCTTCATGGCCGCCACGTCTGCCCAAGCTGACGTCACGGCCCAATTCAACGAAGGCGCGCCCAAGGACCGCTTCACCCTGACCAACACAGGCGATTGCGCGCTGCCTGCCGGGACCCTGACCGTCGATCTGGGCACGGCACCTGCCGGACTGATCTTTGACGTGACCGCCTCTGGTGCGGGCGTGGAAGTCTTCCAACCCTTCGAAATGGTCGCGGGCGGGGAAACGCTTCGGAACGCCCCTCGGGTAGGTGATGGCGACACGGCCGTCACGCTGGACCTGACGGGCCTTGGTGCGGGCGCGTCGGTGGCCTTTACGATCGACGTGGACGACACAGGCGGCGGGCGCGAGATCACTGTCACCGGGTCAGAGATTTCAGGCGCGGAACTGCGCGTGGCCATGGGGGCTGCGACGGGCCGTGCTGCATTTGGCGCTGACGCCACAGCACGCCTTGCCTTGTCGGGATGCACCTCCTGACGGCCAGGCACCGGAATTTTCCAAAAATTCCGAACCGATTTCTTTGGAAGAAATCGACTGCGCCCAGGCGCGGTCGCCGCGCATGTTATCCGTCGCGCAGCAGCACGGCAGACACAGGCGCCAAAGCCACTTTGCCTGCGCGGTCCTGCAATCCCCACAGCAGCAGCGCTGAAATCGTATCGGGCCGCATCCGTCCCAACATGACCACTGCACCTTCCTGTCCAGCCTTGAACGCCGCTTGATCCAGGAACCGGCGGATCACCCGTGCGTTCTGACCCTTGCCGTCAAAGTCGCGGAACACCGGATCGGCTGGCACGCCCTCTTTGCGTGCAAGCTTGGGCATCGTGTTCAGCCCCCGCGCTTGTGTGACCAATCCGTGTCCGGTCTGTTGCAAGATGGACGTCACCTGATCGGCCACTTCTCGTGAGCTTTGCAGCCCCCCTTTGGTGCCTTCCAGAACGCCCACGATCTGAGGAAGTTGCGGCAAGATCGCCCCGAAAGCCGTTTCTGCATCCGTGGCCACAGCGCCTTCGGGCAGGTCGACCATGGCAAGCACTTCAAACCCTTCGTTGCGGTAGATTGTCATGCGCTCTTCGGCGTCGGCAAGGCTCGCGTCCACGGCAAAGCTGAGCGGATAGGGAAAGCTGCGCAAGGCTGCGATGCCGGCGGCTCCGGTCACGGCAGAACTGCCGTCATCCACCAGCACGATGGCCATCAAAGGCTTGTCGCCGGGATCCACAAACTCCTGCGAGAACCTTTTGACGGGGCGCGGATCGCTGTCCGGTGCGGCGGCGGCGGTCTCTGTGACGACCTCGGCCTCCGCTTCGGTGCTATCGACCTGCCCCAACGTATTGCTGCTGGGGCGCCGAATTGTGACCCCTGTATCCGTCTCACGATCAGTCAGCGTGCCGACGGGCGTGCCGATCTGTGGACGTTGCACCACAGCGACTTGCTGGGTGTCCTCGGTGCCCGCATCTGTCTGGTCAGGCTGCGGCACGGCAGTCTCGGCCTGATCTGCTTCAGCCTGTTCTGCATCGGCCTCCGGCTGCGGGACCTCTGCGTCGGGCACGACGCTTACGACCTGTTCGGTTAACGTTGTATCCGACGTATCCCCATCTGCCTCGGATGGCGTGGTGCCTTCCGCCGCTTCAACGTCTTGCGCCATTTCAGCAGGTTGCTCTGCATCTGCGATGACGATCTCCTGCTCATCCGCCGCCACAGGCGCGTCCGAGGTGACCGGCTGTGCGGGACCCGCGCTGTCCTCTTCCGGCGCGGCCGGTCCGTCATCCTCAAGGGTTGCCTCTTCGATCGCTTTCGGCAGAGGGCGCGCTGCGGGTTCTGTGCTGATGGTGACGTCATCCACCGCTTGCGGCTCCATCGGCGCCAGTGCCTGCGGCGTGGGCAAGACCGGCGCGTCCGGTGTGACGGCCACACTGCTTGCTTGGCTGGTGTCGGCGGGTTGGGCCAGCGCTGTCTGCGCATTTCCGGCGTCCGGCTGCACAGCGGGGGCCAGTGCGGCGGTGTCCAGCGTCTCGAGCGTGTCAGGATCAGGTGCAACCGTTTGTGCGGCACTTTGATCCGTGCTCAAGGCGCCATCCGCGTCAGAGCGCGCTTCGCTCACATCTTCGACGGGCACAGCGGCCACCGTGACCGCTTGGGGTGCCGTGTCGGAGACCCGCGGCGGGTTCGGCAAAGGGGCCAGCACAGAGGCCACGCCCGTCGCCCCAACACCGATCACTCCGCCCAAGATTGCCCCGCTCAGAAATCCGCGTGCCATATCGCTTCTCCCGTCAAATGCCTGTGTCCGCTGCCTGCTATGCAGCCCTGCCCTTGTATGGCTCGTTGGCGACCACTTGACGTGCGCGCTCAAGCCTGAACATGTATGCCGCGACTATATCCCGCCCTTCGGGGGTTTCTCTAGCCCTAACACGGGCACGACAAAAGAAATGCTGCCCATGTTGCTGCTAATCGATAATTACGACAGCTTTACCTATAACCTTGTACATTATCTGGGCGGACTTGGCGCGGATGTCACGGTACACCGCAATGATCGGCTGAGTGTTGCTGATGCGCTGGCAATGCGCCCTTCGGGCATTCTGCTGTCACCGGGTCCTTGTGATCCGGATCAGGCGGGCATCTGCCTTGATCTGACCATGGCGGCTGCCGATGCACGCATTCCGCTGCTAGGCGTATGTCTGGGCCACCAGACGCTGGGTCAGGCCATGGGCGGAAAAGTCGTCCGCGCAGGCGAGATTGTGCACGGCAAATTGGGCCAGATGCATCACAAAGACAAAGGCGTTTTCAAAGGCTTGCCGTCGCCTTTTGCCGCGACACGCTACCATTCATTGGTGGTCGAACGCGAAAGCCTGCCCGTTTGTCTGGAAATCACAGCCGAGCTTGAGAACGGCATGATCATGGGCCTGCAACACCGTGATTTGCCGCTGCACGGTGTGCAGTTCCACCCCGAATCCATCCGCTCCGAGCATGGTCACGCCATGCTCCAGAATTTCCTCGATACCATGAAGGTGCCTGCATGAGTGACGCGCTCAAACCCCTCATTGATGCTGCCGCAAACGGGCCGCTGACACCGGACCAAGCGGTCGAGGCCTTCCAGATCCTTTTTGACGGGGAAGCCACACCCAGCCAGATCGGGGGCCTGCTGATGGCCCTGCGCACCCGCGGCGAGACGGTTGATGAATACGCCGCCGCCGCCAGCGTCATGCGCGCCAAATGCAACGCCGTAAAGGCCCCTGCCGGCGCGATGGATATCGTGGGCACGGGGGGTGACGGCAAGGGCACATTGAACATCTCTACCGCCACGGCCTTTGTGACCGCAGGCGCGGGCGTTACCGTGGCCAAACATGGCAACCGCAATCTGTCGTCCAAGTCGGGTGCTGCAGATGCTTTGGGCCAGATGGGCATCAACGTCATGGTTGGCGCCGATGTCGTCGAACGCGAACTGGCAGAGGCCGGCATTGGCTTTATGATGGCGCCCATGCACCACCCCGCGATTGCCCACGTGATGCCCACGCGGTCGGAACTGGGCACCCGCACCATCTTTAACATTCTTGGGCCGCTCACCAATCCTGCAGGCGTCAAACGCCAGCTCACGGGCGCGTTTTCGCGCGCGTTGATCCGCCCTATGGCTGAGACACTGGGGGCGTTGGGGTCCGAGAAAGCATGGCTTGTCCACGGCTCCGACGGCACGGACGAGTTGACCATCACTGGCGTCAGCTGGGTTGCCGGACTGGACGCAGGCACGGTCACCGATTTTGAGCTGCACCCCGAAGAGGCAGGGCTGCCCGTGCATCCGTTCGAAGACATCATCGGCGGCACGCCCGAAGAGAACGCACGTGATTTCAACGCCTTGCTGGATGGCACGCCCTCCGCGTACCGCGATGCAGTGCTGTTGAACACGGCCGCGGCACTGGTCGTGGCAGATGCGGCCGCTGATCTGAAAACCGGCGTGGACATGGCCCGCGAGAGCATCGATTCCGGTGCTGCGCGTGCCAAAATCACCGCTGTGGCCGCTGTCAGCCAACGCAAATGACTTTTGATCTGGGGCGGTTGGGCGATTGGGCTGAATTGCCCTTTTTCACCGATACCCTGCCACGGATCGAGGCCACCCTAGCCGCAGAAACATCGCCCGTTTATCCGCCCTCGCATCAGGTCTTTGCCGCCCTTGAGCGCGCGCAGCCTGATGACGTGAAGGTCGTGATTCTTGGTCAGGACCCCTACCACACGGCGGGCAAAGCGGATGGGTTGGCCTTTTCCATCACCCGTGACTTTGGCGGCCGGCTTGATAGCCTTGGCAACATTTTCAAAGAGCTGCAAAGTGATCTTGATCTTACCCGCACGCGTACCGATCTGGGCGATTGGGCCGATCAGGGGGTCTTACTGCTGAACACCATCCTGACCGTGCCGCAAGGCCGCGCCAAGGGCCATGCCAAGCTGGGGTGGCAGGTGCTTACCGCGCAGGTTCTGGCCCATTTGGCGGATCGCCCCCGTGCCTATCTGCTTTGGGGGGGACCTGCCCAAAAGGCGGCGGCAGCGGTGGACGCCACCCGGAATTTCAAACTGGAAACCGCCCACCCGTCGCCATTGTCCGTCTATCGCGGTTTTTTCGGCTCCGCCCCGTTCAGCCGCACCAATGCGTGGTTGCGCAGCACGGGCCAAACGCCCATAAACTGGTGCGATCCGGAGGCCTGACATGACCCAAACCGTCCTAGATAAAATCAAAGCCTACAAGCTTGAGGAAGTGGCCGCCGATAAGGCCGCCAAACCGCTGTCGGAGGTCGAGGCAGAGGCGCGTGCCGCCTCCCCCGTGCGCGGCTTTGCCGATGCGCTGCATGATGCCTCCCGCGAGGGGTACGCTCTGATCGCGGAAGTGAAAAAAGCCAGCCCTTCCAAAGGGTTGATCCGCGAAGACTTTGACCCCGCCACCTTGGCCGCGGCCTATGCGGCGGGTGGGGCCACATGCCTTTCCGTGCTGACCGACACGCCGAGTTTTCAAGGCGCCAAAGCCTTTCTGACCGAGGCCCGCGCGGCCTGCGACCTGCCCGCGTTGCGCAAGGATTTCATGTATGACACCTATCAGGTGGCCGAGGCGCGCAGCCTGGGGGCGGACTGCATTTTGATCATCATGGCCTCCGTCTCTGACGCCCAGGCGCAGGAGCTTGAGGCCGCCGCCACCGATTGGGGCATGGACACGCTGATCGAAGTGCATGACGCCGAAGAACTGGAGCGCGCCACGGCCCTCAAAAGCCGCTTGATGGGGATCAACAACCGTAATCTCAAGACCTTCGAGACGACGCTGGACACTACGCGCACCCTGTCAAAGCTGGTGCCTGCCGACCGGATGATCGTCAGCGAATCCGGCCTGAGCGGCCCACAGGATCTGGCCGATATGGCGATGTATGGTGCCCGCACATTCCTGATTGGCGAAAGCCTGATGCGGCAGGCGGATGTAGCACAGGCCACACGTGATCTGCTTGCCAATCCGCTCACTGCCGGGGGGATGTAGCATGGCCCTCACGCATCTGGATGCCCAAGGCAACGCGCAGATGGTCGATGTCTCGGACAAGGCTGTAACTGCGCGGATCGCCATCGCGGAAAACTACATCAAGATGCAGCGCGAAACCTATGATATCATTGAAGAAGGCCGTGCCAAGAAGGGTGACGTTCTTGGGGTTGCGCGGCTGGCCGGTATCATGGCGGCCAAGCGCACCTCCGATCTGATCCCGCTGTGCCATCCGCTGCCCATCACCAAAGTCAGCGTTGATCTGGAACTGGACGCGGACCTGCCCGGTGTGCGCATCACCGCAACATTGAAAACCACTGGCCAGACCGGCGTTGAGATGGAAGCACTCACCGCGGCGTCGGTCGCGGGGCTGACGGTCTACGACATGACCAAGGCTGTCGATAAATCCATGGAGATCAGCGGTTTGCGCGTCGTTCTTAAGGATGGTGGCAAATCAGGG
>CALAIJ010000300.1 GCA_937923365.1 uncultured Sulfitobacter sp. | reverse complement strand
CGCGTTGATCAACGAGGATTTGCCCACGTTGGAGCGGCCTGCAAAGCAAACCTCCATCCGGTCAGGGTCGGGCAGGCCGTCCATGGCGACCACACCTTTCACAAAGGTCGTCTCTCCTGCGAACAGAAGGCGGCCTTGTTCTAGTGTCTTGCCTTGGGGTTCTTCGGCCTCGGGGAAAAACATTTGCATCACAGCACCTCGACAGGGTCGCCGACGGCAATCTGACCGTCCTGCACGACTTCGGTATAAAGGCCAAAGTCCTGATGGCCCCAGTTTCCGTTCAGCAAGGCCAATGTGTCCACATCCCGCGCGCCTGTAGCGGGATTGGCTGTGGTTGCAAGGCAGCGTACCGCGTTTTCGCGGACAGAAAGAATGGCATCGCCGATAGAGATGCGCTGCCCGATCCACTCGCGTTCGGCCCAAGGTTCGGCGCCGTCAAACCAGATGTTCCCGCGCCAGCGATGGGGCGACAGATCGCCACCCGCCTGGGCGCTGACCGCCTCGTGAGACGCCGTGCTGCACAGGGAAATCGAGGCATAAGGCGTGTCGGTAAATCCGCGCTGGTCAAGCCGTACAAGCCGTGCGGGCAAGGCGCGATCCTGCGGTACAATGGCCTGCGTCCATGCGATCAGTTTTTCAGGCTCTTCGTCGGGATTCACCACCAGATCGGGGCGTTTCGGGTGGGTCAGGGTCAACAGGCCTGTCGCTTCAGCCAGTGTCGCAAAGATCGCCATAAGCTCTGGCGCTTTGGAGCCACGGCTGAAGTTGGCACAGGGCGCCCATTCTGATCCGTCCGCTTTTGAGGCGTCATGTGCCACAGCCCACAAACGGTCAAAGGGCATGGATTGCCCTGTGTGCAGGGTCACCGTCTCCAGCGCCTCGCGGCCATGGCTTTTGACCGGATGGCGATAGAGAGCAGAGACCTTCACCCCTTTTTGCCCTTGGCCGACTTGCCCGATTTGGCGGCCTTTACCGGCTTGTCCGCTTTGGCAGGCTTTGCGGGTGCGGCTTCCGGCTCAGCCTTCGACTTGCGCTTGAAGCCTTTGGTAATGTTGCCCAACAGGTCAGGCTTATAGCCCTGACTGCGCATGATCAGATATTGCTGCGTGAAGGTGATCGTGTTGTTCGCAATCCAGTAAACCACAAGACCCGACGCAAAGCTGCCCAGCATGAACATGAAGACCCAAGGCATCCAGGCAAAGATCATTTGCTGCGTGGGGTCTGTAGGCGCGGGGTTCAGTTTTTGCTGCAACCACATGGAGATACCCAAAAGCAGGGGCAAGATTCCGATGAAGATCAACGCCATGATGCTGCCGGCCTCAGGACCGGGGAAGGGCAACAGCCCCCAGAGGTTCATGATAGACGTCGGGTCCGGTGCGCTAAGGTCCTGGAAGGGACCAAAGAACGGGGCGTGGCGCAGTTCGATGGTGACAAAGATCACCTTGTAGAGCGAAAAGAAGATCGGGATCTGCAACAGGATCGGCAGACAACCCGCGGCGGGGTTCACCTTTTCCTTCTTGTAGAGCGCCATCATGCCTTGCTGCATTTTTTGGCGATCATCTCCGGCAGACTTCTTGAGCTCCTCCATCTGCGGCTGAAGCTCTTTCATCTTGGCCATGGAGACGTAGGATTTATACGCCAACGGGAACAGCAGTGCTTTGATCAACAGGGTCAGGCCGATAATCGCGATGCCCATATTGCCGATCAGTTTGTTCAATTCGTGCAGCAGCCAGAAGATCGGTTTGGTCAGGAAGTTGAACCACCCCCAGTCGATGCTTTCGATAAAGTTGGTCACGCCGGCCCGTTCGTAGGTCCGCAGTTTTTCCCATTCCTTCGCACCCGCAAACAACTGAGTTGTCGTTGATGTCGTCGCACCCGGTGCCACGGTTTGCGTGGGCAAACGGGCAAAGGCGCGGTAGACATCGGCGCGCGCGTCATAGGTCAGGGCTTGGTCGAAAACCTGATCGGCAGCAGGGGCCAGCACGGCTTGCCAGTAGTGCGCGGTAAAGCCGACCCAGCCTTCGGTGGTGTCCTCGACGACAATTGCCTGACGGCCCCATTTTGCGTTCACTTCGGCTTCGGTAAGGTCGTCCCAGTCGGTCTCGGTCAGTTCACCGCCCGCCATCGAAACGGGACCTTCGTGCAGGATAAAGAAATTCTTGAGGTCTTCAGGCTCGCCATGTTGGGCAATCATGCCGTAAGGGGCCATCGCCACTGGGTCGGAGCCGTTGTTGGTCACGCTTTGTGTGACCGTGAACATGTAGTCCTCGTCTACCGTGATCTCGCGGGCAAAAATCTGGCCTGCGCCATTGTCCCAGCTTAGCGTAATCGGATTGCCGGGTGACAAGGCGCTGCCCGCAGAGAGAGACCATAGCGTATCGGGGGTAGGGACCGTTGCGGGGTCCATGCCCGTGCCCGGAGCCCAGCCATGCAGTGCATAGTAGGCGCCCGGCGTTCCTTCGGGTGACAACATCGTCACAATCTCGGCGTCGGCGTCCAGCGTGGTGCGGTAGTCGTTCAGTTTCAGATCATCGATACGTCCGCCCAGCAGCGAAACGGAGCCGGACACGCGGGGTGTCTCGATCGGTACCCGTGGGGCATTGGCCAGAGCTTCTGCACGCGACTGCGGCGCGTCCGAGACTGTGGGTGCGGCTGCGTCCCCCGCAGGCGCTGCTGGCACGGTCGCGCCATCCGCTGCGGTTTCCGTGGTTTGCTCAGTCGGTGCGCCTTCGCCCGGGTCCACCTCTGGCGGCGGGAAAAACGCGAACCAGACGAGGATCACCAAAAAGCTGAGCGCAGTCGCAAGGATGAGATTCTTGTTCTGATCGTCCATAGGGACAGCCACCTGAAGTCATGGGATATCAGCGTGGGTTCAACAGATTGCAGCGCCAAAGGTCAAGCGGATTCGGGTCTTGGGGGCCAGTCTGCGCGACCAGAGCCTCGCAATAGCTGCTGCAATTGCGCGCGCCGCGGCTTGGATCGCGAAGGGGATGTGGCCTACCTGGGGCGTCCGTCCAGCATTTGCGGCACATCGGTCAACTTGGTGTTGTGCTCTTTGATCCACTCTATTGTCTGTTCGAATGGCATGGGCCGGGCGATACCGTAGCCTTGGACGTGATCGCATCCCAGTTGGGCCAGCAAGACATGCTCGCCCACGGTTTCGACGCCCTCGGCCAATGTCTCGACGCCCAATCGCTCTGCCATTGTGAGGATTGCGCTGATCATCCGTTGCTGCTCGGGATCACGGTCGGCCTTGCTGACAAAGGATCGGTCAATCTTGATCCGCGACACCGAAAAGCGCCGGATCGACGAGATGGAGGCATGCCCGGTGCCAAAGTCATCCAGATCAATACGGCATCCCAACTCGCCCAAGGCGTTTATGTTGCGTGTGATCACGTCATCGGGCGCGCGGGCGACAACCGTCTCCAGAACTTCAACCGCCAGTCGGTCTGGTGTCAGGTCAAACCGGTCGAGTTCCCATTGGATCTTCTCCAACAGCTTGGGGTTGCTCAATTCGGGTCCCGCAAAATTCACGCCGATCTGGGGGATATGCAATCCGGCATCTTCCCAGGCTTTGATCGCGGCAAAAGACTGGTACATCATGACTTCTGCCAACCGTTCCAAAAGACCTGCACGCTCTATCACCGGCAAAAATTCCGCCGGAGAAATCATGCCGCGTGCCGGATGGGACCAGCGGGCAAGCGCCTCGAACCCTGAAATCATGCCTGTGTCGGTCGAAATCTGTGGTTGAAACCAAGGTTGGATTTGTCCACCGTCCAGCGCTTGGCCGACTTCATCGCGCAGTGCGGTATTTGTCTTCCCGTTACGGCGCATCTGTTCTGAATAGGCGCGGATCGATGAAGGACCCCGCTGAACGGCTTCCTCAAGCGCGGTGATTGCGGCCTGCAACCATGTCTCGCTTGTCTGTCCGGGCGCGCGCGCGCTTTGGCAGAACCCGATAGAGGCCGAGACGTAAATGCCCACGCCATCAACCGAAATCGGGTCTTCCACCGCAGACTGAAGGCGGCCTGCGAGCTGGATGCAGGATTCCAGATCAAGCTGCCTGACCGGCGCCATTACGATTGCAAATGTCGCGCGATCCAGTTGTCCCACGTGGTCGGCGCCGCGCATGGTGCTGATCAGGCGCTCTCCGATCTGGTCGCTGACGGCATCCATCGCGGCCGTGCCGTAGCGTTTCGAAAGTTGTTCGAAGTCATCCACTGTGACGGCCAAGGTGGCGCTGTGCCGGCCCGTTTCCAGTGCCTTTGCATGGATGTCGCGGTGCAGGTCGACGAACAGACTTTTGTCGAAGACACTTATGATTGTGTCCGCGGGGACTTGGGCGTGGTTTGTTGCTGTCCCGCCAATGATAAAGATCAGTGGCAAGATGATTGCGACAATCATCAATGCCGCTTCCCCCCCGAACCAAAAGGCGGTCAGGCAGATTGCAGGGAGAAATGCGAGGCCCGGAGGTGCTGAAAACAGCAGCCTTAGCAACCGCTTGATACGGTCCATCTTCGGGGCGTTGCGCTGCGGCATTGTCTTCCTCCACCAGGCGCGGGATGCGCGGTAGACAAAGCGTACCGTTCGGGGCTTGGGTGAGCGTTAACACTGGCACACTTTTTGGGCCGCAGTTGACTCAAGTTTTAAGTGTCGCGGGTTAAACCGGCAAAATCGAACAGGTCTGGGTCCAGCAAATGCGAGGGACGTGCATTCATCAACGCGCGAAACATCACCTGACGGCGACCGGGGCTGTTGGCCTCCCAACCATCCAGAATCTGCTTGACCTGCTGGCGCTGTAAACCGTCCTGAGAGCCGCACAGATCACAGGGAATGATGGGATAGGCCATCGCCCGTGCAAACCTGTCGCAATCGGCCTCGGCCACATGGGCAAGGGGGCGGTAGAGGAACAAATCCCCCTCCTCGTTGACCAGTTTGGGGGGCATCGTTGCCAGACGCCCACCGTGAAAGAGGTTCATGAAGAACGTCTCGAGAATGTCGTCGCGGTGATGCCCAAGGACCACGGCCGAGCAGCCTTCCTCGCGGGCAATCCGGTAAAGATTACCGCGCCGCAGCCGCGAGCAAAGCGCACAAAACGTGCGGCCAGCGGGAATTTTGTCCATGACGATTGAGTAGGTGTCCTGATACTCGATCCGGTGTGGCACGCCCATCTTCGACAGAAACTCGGGCAGGACAGTGGCGGGAAACCCGGGCTGGCCCTGATCAAGGTTGCATGCCAGCAGATCAACCGGCAGCAGACCACGCCATTGCAATTCATGCAGAACGGCAAGCAGGGTATAGCTGTCCTTGCCCCCCGACAGACAGACCAGCCAGCGCGGTTTGGGCGCGTCAGGCGCCACGGGTTCGATCATGCCGTACTGCTCAATCGCCTCGCGGGTGTGGCGGACGAGGCGCTTGCGCAATTTCTTGAACTCTGTGGTCTGTGGCGCACCGGAAAAGAGCGGGTGAATATCGTCAGAATGATCAAGCATAGCGCCTCAGATAGAGCATTCGCCGGTCGCGTTCAATCAGGGCCGCGTGCGCCATCGCATGGCTAGTTCTCTGGCGAGAGGTCGATCTGAAACGCCACCTCAGCATCCGGCAGCGAGAAACGGCGCAGGAGGGTTTCGCCCGTCTTGGCATAGAGGACTTCAAAGGCATCCTCGCCAGCAGAGCGCACAGACAGAACGCTGCGCAGGGTATCATCAAGCAGTATAGCTTGCGACCAATCGGGCGGTACGAAGTAAAGCTGGCCATCATCGCTGCGCGACAATTGCGCGTTGCCATTGCTGTCTTTGTCGATGACGTGCAGCAACTGGCCGAGGAACCGACGCGCGCCGCCAGCGGAATCATGCCAGATGGGCTGCACATCGGTGATCAGACGCGACGTGCCTTCAAACATCCAGCGGGTGGTCTGTTCGGCAGTATTGACCACCAGAAAATTCACCCGATTGCCGCCGCTTTCCTTGGAGATGCCCCGGTTTTGGTAGGTCTGCGCCACAAACTGGGGAACGGCGTAGATGCCTGCGGTGCGCGGCTCTTGCGGGCTGCCAAAACGGGGGCGCTCCTGCACCGCTCGGGGTGCGGCAGAGGCCGCATCCTCGGCAGGCACGACATTCAGAACCTCGGTGGTGCGGGTCGGAAAATACGCGCGGCGAAAATCGCGGGTCAGCTGCCAGACGATGATACAAAGCATCAGTGTAACGGTGATGGCAATTGCCAGCCCGTTAAAGCGCCAGACCCATGTGAAAAAGCGGTTCTCTGTCATGAGGTCACGGGTAGCATCTAGTCTGGCACGTTATCAATGCCGTCACCGCCCCACGGGTGGCAACGGGCAATGCGGCGCGCGGCAAGGATGCTGCCCTTGATGCCGCCATGCTTGGACAGCGCTTCAAGCGCATAAGCGCTGCACGTGGGATGGTAGCGGCAGTTAAAGCCGACCCACGGGCTGAACAGCAAACGATAAGCGCGCACGGGCAGGGCGGCGATATGGGCAAGGGGGCTCATTTCGCGCGCGCGTGTAACTTGGCCAATGCGCGCACCAGATCGGCCTGCATCGCGGCAAAGTTCATCGTTGCGGTTTTATCACGCCGCCCGATCAGCACGTAGTCCGTACCGGGTTCGGCGTGGTCAGGCAGGGTCAGGCGGGCGATCTCGCGCAAGCGGCGTTTGGCACAGTTGCGCGCGACGGCGTTGCCCACCTTTTTGGAGCAGGTAAAGCCTACGCGGACGGTCTTTTCTTCGGGGGGCTCATCACTGGTGCGTCTTCGCATCTGCAACACAAAGCCCGACGTCGCCGTATGGGCCGCGCGGGAGGCTGCAAGAAAATCGCTGCGTTTGCGCAGTGTTTCGACGCAAAAAGACACCGCCGGGGGCCGCTCCCCAGCTGTGGCGTTGCTGCCATGCTGGGGGGCCTCCGGCGGTGTCATTGTCACATCCTCAAAGGCGCGGATTACGCGCTGAGAGATTTCCGGCCCGCTGCGCGGCGTGCGTTGATGATCTTGCGGCCCGCTTTTGTTGCCATGCGTGCGCGAAAGCCGTGGCGCCGTTTGCGCACGAGGTTGGATGGTTGAAAGGTGCGTTTCATCGCTCCGGTCTCCGGTTATAGCTTGTCCTGCGCGGGATTCGCGCGTGGGACGTGTGTTCAGACCCGGTCTTTATTGCCAGCCCGTGCTCAAGTCAAACGGTAAGGCCGCCAATTCGCGGCGATTTGCAACATTTCGCGTGAACCTTGCGGGGGATTGTTTCATTTCGGCGTCTCGGCTGTAGGAAAGGGCTGTGTGGGCACACGGATCATCAAGCGCCCGTGATCCCCCTGTCACCCAAGCCGTGCAGGCGTCATTTAGAGTGCATGACGACAGCAAAAGGCGCTATGAGATGACCAACATGAGCGAAATCGAACCCCAAAAACCTGCATTTGCACGGTATCTGCCGCTGGTCGGCATTGCCGTGGTGGCCGCGATCGGGGCGTTTGCCTTGCGCGACTACCTCAGTTTTGACGCGTTGCGTGACAACCGCGAGGCGCTGATCGCATTTCGCGACAGCAACTTTGTACTGACGGTGCTAGCATTCATCGCCATTTATGTGGCCATCGTCGCGTTTTCATTGCCTGGAGCCGCCATTGGCACGCTGACCGGAGGGTTCCTGTTCGGCACCGCAGCAGGCACGGTCATCAATATCACAGGCGCCACAACAGGGGCGGTTCTAATCTTTCTTGCCGCGCGCATGGGGCTGGGCGACAAGCTGCGCGCCAAGATGGACGCCTCGGACGGGATGGTCGCGAAGATCAGGAAGGGCATCGACGAGAACCAGTGGTCCATGCTGTTTTTCATCCGTCTGGTGCCTGCGGTGCCATTCTTTGTGGCCAACCTGATCCCGGCGTTTCTGGGCGTGCCGCTCTACCGGTTTGTCGTCTCTACCTTCATCGGGATCATCCCCGGCAGCCTTGTCTACACCTCGGTCGGGGCTGGACTGGGCGAAGTTTTTGCCAAAGGCGAAACACCGAACCTTGGCATCATCTTTGAGCCGCATATCCTGTTCCCAATTCTGGGCCTCTGCGCGCTGTCGCTGATGCCCATCGTGATCAAAGCCGTCACCGGCAAAAAGGACCTTTCCTCATGAAGCGGATCAAAACGGATGTTCTGATTATTGGTGCGGGGTCCGGGGGGCTGTCCGTGGCGGCAGGCGCCGCGCAGATGGGTGCCGATGTTGTGCTGCTGGAAGGCCACAAGATGGGGGGCGACTGCCTCAACTTCGGATGTGTGCCTAGCAAGGCGCTGATTGCGACGGGCAAAGCGGCCTACGGGCAGCAGAACTCTGGACAGTACGGGGTCAAAGACGCCGCCGGTCAGGTTGATTATGCCGCAGCCAAGGATCACGTCGCTGATGTCATCGCGACCATCGCCCCTGTCGACAGTCAAGAACGATTTGAAGGGTTCGGGGTGAACGTGATCCGCGAATTTGGCCGCTTTATCTCTGATGACGAAGTGCAGGCGGGTGACACTATCATCAAAGCACGGCGTGTGGTGATTGCCACAGGGTCCAGCCCGCTGGTGCCGCCGATCCCCGGGCTGGACAAGGTCCCCTACCAGACAAACGAGACACTGTTTGAACTGCGCGACAAGCCCGACCATCTGTTGATCATCGGTGGTGGTCCTATCGGCATGGAAATGGCGCAG
>CALAIJ010000299.1 GCA_937923365.1 uncultured Sulfitobacter sp. | reverse complement strand
GCGGTGAATACCCCTGCCCAGATGCCACGGCTGATCCGCTCGGGGCTGTCGGGCAGACGGCGCATGCGGTGTTTGACGTAGGTAAACGCACGGGTCCATCCACCACGCGGCCACAGAAACTCTGCGATCGCGCGAAAAGCTGGTTTTGGATCGCGGCGCTTGAAAATCACGGGAGGGGGGTGATCCCTTGTGGCGTGGTGTTGCGGTCAGGCCAATCTCTCGGCGGCGGGGCGGGCGTTCTTGTTACGCGACCGCGTGATGGCGGCCACATCGCTTTCGGCCTCCAATGTGGCGATAAGCGAGTGAAGATGTTCAATGTCTCTTAGATCGACATAGATAAGCAAACGGTAAAAGTCAGGTCGCCGCTCCAAGAATTCCATGTCAGAGATATTGGCGCTGGCCTCTCCGATCAAGGTGCAGATGCGTCCAAGCACGCCAGCACCGTTGCCAAGTGTGATATCAATCACAGCCCCGTAGACCGCCGGATGGCTGCCTTCGTGCCAGCGCAGGTCCAGCCAACGATCGGGTTGGTCTTCGTATTCGGACAAACGGTCACAATCGATGGCATGCACACGCACGCCTTCGCCGCGAAAGGTGATGCCGACGATCCGCTCTCCGGGCAGGGGCGTGCAACAAGGTGCGCGGTCAAACGCCTGCCCTGCCTCAAGCCCGACCAACGCGCGGGCGGCATCGATCTGCTCGGCGGATTGAGGCCGGATATCGGGATAGACCGTTTGCACCAGTTCGCGCCCCGTCAATTCGGACGAGCCCAAGCGCGCCAGCAACTCGTCGGTGTTCTTGAGACGCAGGTTCTTGGCAGCCAACCGCAGCACCTTGTCGGTGGTTTTCTTGCCGACATGGGCAAAGGCGGACCGCGCCAGTTCCTGGCCCAGCTTGATGAACCGCTCACGGTCTACCTCGCGCAGGGACCGCCGGATGGCCGTCTTGGCCTTGCCCGTCGTGGCGATATCAAGCCATGTGACCTGCGGCGTCTGACCTTGGGCGGTAATAATCTCAACCGACTGGCCGTTTTTGACGCGGGTCCACAGCGGCACGCGCATGTGGTCGACCTTGGCGCCGACGCAGGCATTGCCGATACGGGTGTGGATGGCGTAGGCAAAATCAATCGGCGTGGCCCCACGTGGCAGCTTGACCACGTCACCCTTAGGCGTGAAACAGAACACCTGATCGGCGTACATCTCCAGTTTGACGGCCTCGAGGAAATCTTCATGATCTTCCTCGGCGTCGAATTGTTCGGTGAGCTGGCTGATCCACTTGGCCGGATCCACCGCAAAGGGGTTCCGGGAGCGGACACCGTCGCGGTAAGACCAGTGTGCGGCAACGCCACTTTCAGCCACGTCGTGCATCTGGCCGGTGCGTATCTGCACTTCGACGCGTTTGCCGTCGCGGCCTGAAACAGTGGTGTGAATGGAGCGGTATCCGTTGGTCTTGGGCTGGCTGATGTAATCCTTGAACCGTCCGGGAACGGCAGACCAACGGCGGTGGATCGTGCCCAGCGCGCGATAGCAGTCTTCCTCGCTGTCGGTGATGATCCGAAACCCGTAGATGTCGGACAGGCGGCTGAAGGACAGCTCCTTTTCCTCCATCTTGCGCCAGATGGAGTAAGGCTTTTTGGCGCGACCAAAGACGTCCGCATTGATGCCCGCATTGTCCAGCTCGGCCCGCATGTCGGTGGTAATCTTCTGCACCACGTCGCCCGTCTCACGCTGAAGAGTGATAAAGCGACGGATAATGGATTGCCGCCCGTCGGGGTTCAGCACCCGAAACGCAAGGTCTTCGAGTTCTTCGCGCATCCACTGCATACCCATGCGACCGGCAAGCGGGGCGTAGATATCCATCGTCTCGCGGGCTTTTTGCTGCTGCTTGTCGGGGCGCATGGATTTGATCGTGCGCATGTTGTGAAGCCGGTCGCTTAGCTTGACCAGAATGACCCGCAGGTCCTTGGACATCGCCATGAACAGCTTGCGAAAGTTCTCCGCCTGCTTGGTCTCGGTGGAGTTGAGCTGCAGGTTGGTAAGCTTGGTGACACCGTCGACAAGTTCGGCCACTTCAAGGCCGAACAACCGCTCGACCTCGCTATAGGATGCTTTGGTATCTTCGATGGTGTCGTGTAGCAGGGCGGTGATGATGGTAGCATCGTCAAGCTGTTGCTCGGTCAGGATCGCCGCAACTGACACCGGATGCGTGAAGTACGGCTCACCGGAATGGCGGAACTGCCCTTCGTGCATTTCGGTCCCAAAGGCAAAGGCCTCTCGGATCAGCGGTTCATTCAGCTTGGGGTTATAGGCGCGGACCAGACCGATCAGGCCATCGACAGTGATCTCAGACTGAGGAGTGCCGTCCGCCATGCGCCATTTGCCTTTTTGAGGTCAACCCCGACCTTCGGGGTCAGCCTTGGCCTTGTGCTGCCATCAGCTGCCGCAGAAGCATCTCTTCTGACATGCTGTCTTCTTCGGGCTTGTCCTGCTCTGCACCCATAAGAAGCGCCATGGCGTCCTCTTCAGGCTCATCCACCTCGATCTGGGTCTGGTTGCTTTCGATCAGACGCTCGCGCAGGTCATCAGCTGACTGCGTCTCGTCGGCGATCTCGCGCAAGGACACGACAGGGTTTTTGTCGTTGTCGCGGTCCACTGTCACGGCCGAGCCGGCAGAGATTTCGCGCGCACGATGTGCGGCAAGCATCACAAGGTCAAAACGGTTTGGTACCTTATCGACGCAATCTTCTACGGTAACGCGGGCCATGGAATGCTCCAATCAATCGGATGGTGTGTCAGAAGCGCTGTATTTAGGGGCCTTTTGCCGGATTTACAAGCCTGTAATGGGCCCGCGCTACAACAGTGCGCGTACGGCGGAAATCTCGTCCGGTGGCAGTGCATCCCGCATTTGCTGAACCGTTTTTCCCAGCACGGGATGCACCCAGTCCGGGGCGACATCTGCCAGCGGCACGAGCACAAATGCGCGGTCCTGCAAACGCGGGTGCGGCAGGATCAATTCGTCGGGTGTGGCCTCCATCTGCTGCTCAAGCGACAGATCGTGCCATGTGGTGAAGGTTTCCGCGTCCGGCAGCACCCTGTCACCGCAAGCGATTAGGTCCATATCGATGGCCCGCTCCCCCCAACGTCTTTGGCGCACACGGCCCAGATCAGCCTCGATCCGGTGCAGATGGACCAGCGCCTCTTGCGGGGACCATGACGCGCGGATCACCGCCGCCGCGTTGACGAAATCGGGTCCGGCTCCTGCAGGGAACGCGGGCGTATGATAAAAGGGACTAAGAGCGCGAATCACCGCGCCTGAATTTTCAAGTTGTTGAAGTGCCATCTGCTGGGTTTGTTTGGGTTCGCCAGTGGGTAACGTCAGGTTACCGCCCAGCGCGATCAGAAATGTTTGGTTCATTTTGAGGGTTGCACCTGTATTTTCCCCGTGACCCATCTTGCAGCGCGGGCAAAAACATCTACCTATGCGCTCCGACACTGGGGTGAATGATTTTTGTTATCGAGTTTCGCGATATCGTCGCCACAACGTTATGTCATAGCAACTGATTTGGCGACGCCCCGCCGAAAGGAACAACACATGTTTTACAAAGACGAGCGTTTGGCTCTCTTTATCGACGGCTCCAATCTCTACGCTGCGGCCAAGACCTTGGGTTTTGACATCGACTACAAATTGCTGCGGCAGGAGTTTATGCGCCGGGGCAAGCTGCTGCGCGCATTCTATTACACAGCGCTGTTGGAGAATGACGAATATTCCCCCATTCGCCCGCTTGTGGATTGGCTGAACTACAACGGCTTCTCCATGGTCACCAAACCGGCGAAAGAGTACACCGACAGCATGGGCCGCCGTAAGGTCAAGGGCAACATGGACATCGAACTGGCCGTGGATGCGATGGAACTCGCGCCACACGTCGATCACATCGTGATCTTTTCCGGTGATGGTGACTTCCGCCCGTTGGTCGAAAGCCTGCAGCGCAAAGGCGTGCGCGTATCTGTCGTGTCTACGATCCGCAGCCAGCCTCCGATGATTTCGGATGATCTGCGACGCCAGGCGGACAACTTTATCGAATTGGACGACCTGCGTGACGTGATTGGCCGCCCGCCGCGTGAGCATCCTGCCGAAACACGCGATACCATCGAAGCCGAGTAAGCCAGACCTGCGTCTGGCCCCTTCGGCCAGACAGCGGACCTCCCCCGTGAGGGCCTGCGCAGCAACCCGTCAGCCCCCTTCCCTGAGATGTGTTTTCAGAGCGTCATCGCCTCCCCTCGGTCGGGGAGGCTGCCAAATGCCTGCGACACGGCAGGCACTGGACCCCTTGGTGCCAAGTAACTAAGTTCGCTTCAACACCTCGCGGAGCGCATCATGACCAAATCACCACTCACTCTCTATCTGGCTGCACCGCGCGGTTTTTGCGCAGGCGTGGACCGCGCCATCAAGATTGTAGAGATGGCGTTGGACAAATGGGGCGCGCCCGTCTTTGTGCGCCACGAGATTGTGCACAACAAATTTGTCGTGGACGGGCTGCGCGACAAAGGCGCGGTATTTGTCGAAGAACTATCTGAATGTCCCGACGACCGCCCTGTGATCTTCTCGGCGCATGGTGTGCCGAAATCCGTGCCCAACGCGGCCCAGGCACGCAACATGGTCTATGTGGACGCCACCTGCCCGCTGGTGTCCAAAGTCCATATCGAGGCCCAGCGCCACGCAGATGCAGGCCTGCAAATGATCATGATCGGTCACGAAGGGCACCCCGAAACCGTGGGTACCATGGGCCAATTGCCTGAGGGCGAGGTTCTCTTGGTTGAGACGCCCGCAGATGTGGCGCGTGTCGCCGTTCGCGATCCGGCCAAGCTGGCTTATGTCACGCAAACCACCCTGAGTGTGGATGACACCGCAGATATCGTCGCAGCCCTTCAGGCGCGCTTCCCCGCCATCGTGGGGCCGCACAAGGAAGATATCTGCTATGCCACGACAAACCGTCAGGAAGCGGTGAAAGCCATGGCGCCAAAATGCGACGCAATGCTGGTGGTGGGCGCGCCCAATTCTTCCAACTCGCGCCGCTTGGTCGAAGTGGGCGCGCGCGCGGGCTGCGCCTATGCGCAACTGGTGCAGCGCGCGGATGACATCGACTGGCGCGCATTGGACGGGATCAAGAGCATCGGCATCACGGCTGGGGCCTCCGCCCCCGAAGTGCTGATCGACGAAGTCATCAACGCCTTTGAGACCCGCTTTGACGTCACGCGAGAGTTGGTAGAGACCGCGCAAGAGAACGTGGAGTTCAAGGTCCCCCGCGTCTTGCGCGAAACGGCTTGAGGCTATTCGCAGCCGATCCCGTCGCGGTCGCGGTCCAACCCGTATTGATCCGGTCCAACCACGCGAAACGGTCCGCGGGCATACCGTGGACCATTCCCACTGCCGCCCGCACAATCTACATCCGAGTTCCCAGGTGCAATGCAGATTTCCACATAGCTGGAGTGGCAGGCCTGTGCTTGCGCTGACGTAACATAGCTGACCCCAAGCAAGGGCACCCCAACCACAAGGGGCAACGTCAGGGTGGCAATAGCAATTCTGTTAACCATAGTTAACATTTGGTTAACGCATTCGCTTTTTCAAGTGAATCCGGTCTGATGTCTCAACAGGCTTGAAATGCGCATGGACAACCGCACGTCCCTCTTGGCATGTTCGCCACACCGCAAAAAGGAGCGTCCACCGATGATCTCAATCCAATTCCTGTTGACCGCTTTTGTGGTTGTCATCGCGCCGGGTACGGGCGTGATTTACACCCTTGCACTGGGCCTTGGCCAAGGACGGCGCGCAGCACTTTGGGCGGCTTTGGGCTGCACATTCGGGATTGTCCCGCATCTGATGGCCGCGACATTGGGGCTGGCGGCCATCCTGCATACCTCTGCAATCCTGTTCTCGGTGATCAAATGGGCAGGCGTGGCCTATCTGCTCTATCTTGCGTGGCAGATGCTGAAACAGGACGGGGCCTTGCGGGTGGATGCCACAGGGACATCGCAACCAGACCCCGGCTGGCGCATTGCCCGACGTGGCGCACTGATCAACATCCTGAATCCGAAATTGTCGATCTTCTTTCTGGCGCTTTTGCCACCGTTCCTGTCGGGCAATCCGGCAACAGCCACGGTCGAGATGACGGTGCTGGGCGGTATCTTCATGGTGCTGACCTTTGCGGTCTTTGTGCTTTACGGCTGTTTCGCTTCACTTGCGCGCAACTGGTTGCTGGGCTCTGACAAAGTGATGCGATGGCTGAACCGCTCCTTTGCTGCCGTCTTTGCCGCCCTCGCGGGCCGACTGGCGTTGGAGCGCGCATGACCCGCCCGCCCCTTGCCCCTTTGCTGCTGACCCTGGGCGGTCTGATCCCCTTTGTCATGGGCGCTGTGATCGCGGCAGGCTGGCTGAACGCGGATATGGGGGATCCGGACACTGGCGGCTACCCGCTGATTGGCGCGCGTGACGGCGCGCTGATCCTGACGCGCTATGGCGTGATTATTCTGTGTTTCATGTCTGGCGTCTTGTGGGGATTTGCCACCAAAGCCAGCGGGGCGCAGGCAACCGCGTGCTACGTACTGTCAGTGATCCCCGCACTTTGGGCGTTCCTGAACCCTGGAACCCGTGCGGATGAAGCCTTGATCAACCTGATGATCGGCTTTGCAGGCGTCTTGATACTGGACTTTGCCTTTGCCCGCTGGGGTCTGGCGCCAAAGTGGTGGATGACCCTGCGCGTGCCTGTCACCGGCGTGGTCATATCCTGTCTGGCCATTGGCGCCTTCGCATGAGAAACAATTGACATGAGCGATAGAGAAACCCTGGGCGTCTACGCCGAACAGACCGAGAAATACGTCGACATGGTCGAACGTGAGGCGCGCCGTGATACGGTCATCAAACCTTTCATTGCGGCCTGCAAACCGGGCGGCGACGTGCTGGACCTTGGCTGCGGTCCGGGCCATTTTGCGCAGATGATGGCCGAAGCCGGATTGAACGCATCCGCATGGGACGCAGTACCCGAAATGGTTGCTAAGGCTGCAGCGCGCCCGAACATCTCGGCCCGACTGGCCCGCTTCGAGGACCTGACCGAGACCGACGCCTACGATGGCATTTGGGCTTACTTTTCACTGTTGCATGCACCGCGTGAGGACTTCCCCACGCATATCGCCGCCATCGCACGCGCACTGCGCCCTGATGGTGTGTTCGTTCTGGCCGTCAAGCGCGGCACAGGCGGGGGGCGAGACAAACTGGGCCGCCACTACGAATACTACGAGCAACCCGAGCTGGACGCACACCTGACTGCCGCAGGGCTCACGCCCGAGCAGCATTGGACAGGCGTCGCACCGGGCCTTGCAGGGCATCCAGACGGCTGGATCGCGATCCTCGCCCGTGGCTAAGCTTTACGCGTATACGGACGGTGCCTGTTCGGGCAATCCGGGCCCCGGTGGCTGGGGTGCTTTGATGCAGGCGCGGGACGGCGACGCGGTCGTCAAGGAACGCGAACTCAAGGGCGGCGAGGCGCAAACCACCAACAACCGTATGGAACTGCTGGCCGCCATTCACGCGCTGGAAACACTGGAGCGCGAGACCGAGATCACCATCGTCACCGACAGCAACTACGTAAAGAACGGCATCACCGCGTGGATATTCGGCTGGAAAAAGAATGGCTGGAAGAACGCCGCCAAAAAACCTGTCAAGAACGCCGAGCTTTGGCAACGGTTGGACGCCGCCAATGCACGCCACAAGGTGACGTGGGAATGGGTCAAAGGCCACGCAGGCCACCCCGAGAACGAGCGCGCCGACGCATTGGCCCGTGCGGGCATGGCCCCCTTCAAACCGTGAGCGCGGACCTGCGACAGGTCGCCTGCCCCATCGCCCTGCACCCTGATGGCGCCCCGCGCCGCATTGCCGTGTTCCAACACCCTCAGGCAGGTTGGCAACTGGTCAAAGGCGGACTGCGCGCCGGCGAAGCGCCTGCTGCCGGTGCCGCCCGCGAACTTTTTGAGGAAAGTGGTCTGGAAACACGTGCTGCCATTTCCATCGGAGAGGCCTCAGATATTCAGGAAGGCGCCATCTGGCACTTCGCGCTTTGCCGCATTGCGCCGCCAGTTCGGGCCAGGTGGCAGCACTTTTGTGCCGATGACGCAGGGCACCTTTTTACCTTTGAATGGATGTCGCTGGACGACGCACCCTCTCACACCTTCGACCCTATATACCTGCGCGCGCTAGACTGGATAAAAGGACGCCTATGACCCTGCTTACCGTTCTTGACTATGCCTCCGTGCTGATCTTTGCCGTGACAGGCGCATTGGTCGCATCCCGCGCCCAGCTTGATCTGGTGGGCTTTGCCTTTGTCGCATGTCTGACGGCGGTGGGCGGGGGCACGATCCGCGATCTGCTGTTGGACAGAAACCCGATCTTCTGGATCGCAAACCCGACCTATCTGGCGGTGGGCGCCGGTGCCGCACTGGTGATCTTCTTTACCGCACACTTGCTGGAAAGCCGCATGCGCGCACTGATCTGGCTGGACAGTTTCGCGCTGGCCATTGCGGTGGCGGCGGGCGCAGGCGTGGCCTTGTCACTGGACCAATCGGGCGTGATCGTGATCCTGATGGGCATGATCACAGGCTGCATGGGCGGGCTGATGCGCGACGTGGTGGTGGGCGAAGTGCCACTGGTTTTGAAACAAGGCGAACTCTACGTCACGGCAGCGTTTGCCGGGGCTGCGGTTACTGTTGCTGCAACCTATGTGACCGAGGCCGCAACGGCCTTGCTGGTTGGCGCGGCCGTCACGTGGACTTTGCGCGCAGGTTCGCTCCACTTTGGCTGGCACTTGCCGGTCTACAAAAGCATGCCACCAAAAAGCTGACGCGCAGGCCCCGCTTTCTCTGGCCAGAATATTCCCCGCCGGAGGCATGGCCCTTCAGGGCCATTCCGCATCATTTCCGCCAGTGAAACGGCACGATAACCAGCGCGCCGACCGACGAGACGATGGCATTCAACCCCGGCGACGCAAAACCGATCCGGAACATGACCACAACAAAGAAGAACAACAACGCGCCGCCCACACAGATGATGATGCTTTGCAAAATTCCGTTGTGGGTAAAGTCGTACTTTTCGGACAGATACCCGATGATGCCCGCAATCACTATGGTGCCGATCATGGATGGAAACATCTTATTCTCCCTGGCTCAGGTCCGCGCCAGTGGCAATGGCCGCCCCGCGCTGAAACTCTGCGGCATCCTGCGCCGCCTTTCCTGCCCGTTGCAAGCGTTTGAGTCTAACCGCCCCCTGTCCGCAAGCAATGCGCAGCGTGTCATCCAGCACTGTGCCGGCGGGCCCCTCGCCGTCTGCAACCCCTGAGGCCAAGGCCTTGATCCGCACGCCTTCGTGCTGGAACCACGCGCCGGGAAAAGGGGACAGCCCGCGGATCAGGCGATCCACGACCTCTGCCGGTTGTGACCAGTCGATGCGCGCCTCAGCCTTGTCGATCTTGGCGGCATAGGTGATGCCCTCCTCGGGTTGAGGTTGCGGTGTCAGGGTGTCGTAAGTGTCCAGCGCTTCGACCACTGCCTGCGCGCCCAGCGCGCTCAGGCGATCGTGCAAGTCTGCTGTCGTCTCTTCGCGGCCGATCTCTGTCTCGCGGCGCAGCAGCACGGGACCTGTGTCCAGCCCTGCCTCCATCTGCATGATGCAGACACCGGTCTGCGCATCACCTGCCATGATGGCGCGGTGAATGGGGGCTGCCCCCCGCCAACGCGGCAACAGGCTGGCGTGGATGTTCAGGCACCCTTTGGCAGGCATATCCAGCACCGCTTGCGGCAGGATCAACCCATAAGCCACAACCACAGCGATATCCGCGTTGAGGGCCGCAAATTCCGCCTGCGCCTCGGGCGTCTTGAGCGACACCGGATGGCGCACTTGCAGCCCGAGGCTTTCGGCACGTTGCTGAACGGGACTGGGCCGGTCCTTCTTGCCACGGCCTGCCGGACGGGGCGGTTGGGAATAGACCGCCGCGATCTCGTGACCGGCGGCAACCAGCGCGTCCAGGGCCGAAACGGAGAAATCCGGCGTTCCCATGAATATCACACGCATTTGCAAGCTCCCTTAGGGGGTGGTGGGCCGAAGCCCCACCTTACCGGCGGAGCTTGCGTAAGGTGGGGCTCTGGCCCACCCTACCCGTTCAGTTTACGCGCACGGCGCAGCAACATGTCGCGCTTTACCTTGCTGAGGTTGTCGAAATACATCCGCCCCGCAAGGTGGTCGATCTGGTGCTGCACAGAAGTGGCCTCAAGCCCGACAAATTCACCGCGCTTAATGGTGCCTGTCTCGTCCATATAGCGCACGGACACCGCGCGCGGGCGCGTGACCTTGGCTGAAACGCCGGGCAGATTGGGGCTGCCTTCGTCATGGGTATTCATCTTGGCGGAGGCTTCGATGACCTGCGGGTTGGCCATGCGAATGCGTTTGTTCCGCGCATCAGAGGCATCTACGACCGCCACCTGCAACATGACGCCGATCTGCGGTGCTGCAAGGCCGACACCGGGCATGGCGTCCATGGTTTCGATCATATCATCCCACAGCGTGCGTATCTCATCGGTGATCTGCGACACCTCTTCGCATTTGGTACGCAGGCGCTTGTCCGGCCACGGGATGAAAGCGCGTCTGGTCATAAGGCGGTGTACTCTGCAATCAGGGCGGCGCGGGTGTCCGCATCAAGATGATCAAAGGTGACAACCCCGTCGAGGTGATCCAACTCGTGCTGCGCGCAAACCGCACCAAACCCTTCGAAGCTTTGCACATAGCGCGCACCTGTCAGGCCGGTCCAGACCATCTGCACCTGCGTGGGGCGATTGACCATTGCCGTAACACCGGGAATGGACAGGCACCCCTCTTCGCCGTCCGCACGGTCTTCGCCGACTTCCTGAAGCATGGGGTTGATGCAAACCAATGGGTCGGGCTTGCCCTCTTTCCAGCCGATGTCCATGACAAAGATCCTTTGCAACACGCCGACCTGAGGGGCGGCAAGACCACGTCCGGGAGCGGCGTACATCGTCTCGAGCATATCTTGCGCGAGGGTTTCGATCTCTGGCGTGATCGCCTCTACGGGCGCACAGGTCTGTGTCAGCACAGGATCGGGCCAGCGCAGAACCTCGAGCACACTCATCCGCGGGCCAACTCGCGCTTGAGCTTGACCATCTTGCGGGTGAACATCTGCCGCCGCAGCGGTTTGAGATAATCGATGAACAGCTTGCCTTCGAGGTGGTCGATCTCGTGCTGCACGCAGGTGGCCCAGAGGCCGTCAAATGTCTCTGACTGCGCATTGCCGTCCCGGTCCATCCATGTGACGTCGACCACCTTGGGACGGGTGACATCGGCAAAGAGATCGGGCAGCGACAGGCAGCCTTCTTCATAGGTGTTCTGCTCATCCGAGGAGGCGACAACCTGCGGGTTGAACATCACTATAGGGCGCGGTGCCTCGCCTTCTTCCTTGACGCAATCGACCACGATCAGGCGGTCCAGCACACCAACCTGAGGGGCGGCCAGGCCGATCCCAGGCGCTGCATACATGGCTTCCAGCATCTCATCGCCCAGCTTGCGCAGGTCGTCGGTGATGTCCGCCACGGGGGCGGCCACTTTCTTGAGGCGTGGATCGGGGTGCAAAAGGATAGCGCGTTTCATGGGGGATCATTTAGGCCAAGCCAGCGCCTATCGCAACAGTCGCCTTGCAGCGGGCGTCACAGCCGCTAGGTTGGCCGCAAGCCACCAAGGAGAGCCCAATGAGCTTTGACGACATCATCGACCGCCGTGACACCCATTGCGCCAAGTGGGACAAGATGGAGGCGCTCTACGGTGTGCCGCGTGACAAGGGCATTGCGATGTGGGTCGCGGATATGGATTTCCGCCCGCCGGAAGTAGTGCAGAACGCCGTGCAGGCCATGCGAGACCACGGGGTATACGGCTACTTTGGCGATGACAGCAAATATCTGGGCGCGATCCAGTGGTGGATGGAAAACCGTCACGGCTGGAAGGTCGATCCTGAGTGGATTTTCACTACGCATGGACTGGTGAACGGCACAGCGCTTTGCGTGGACGCCTTTACTGCGGAAGGCGACGGCGTGGTTCTGTTCACCCCCGTCTATCACGCTTTTGCCAAGGTGATCACAGCCGCAGGCCGCAAGGTCGTGGAATGCGAGATGCCCATGGTTGACGGGCGTTATGCGCTGGATTTTGACGCGTGGGATGCTCAGATGACAGGCGCCGAGACGATGATGATCCTGTGCTCGCCGCACAATCCGGGCGGCTGTGTCTGGACGCGGGCCGAACTGCAGGGCATGGCTGATTTCGCAAAGCGGCATGATCTGGTGCTGGTCTCTGACGAGATCCACCATGATCTGGTCATGCCCGGCAACACCCATACCCCGATGGCGAATATCGACGGGATCACCGACCGTCTGGTGATGATGACCGCGACGACCAAGACATTCAACATCGCGGGGTCCCATTCGGGTAATGTGATCATCGAGGACCCTGACCTGCGCGCAAAGTTCGGCGCACGGATGATGGCTTTGGGGTTGTCGCCGAACTCGTTCGGCCTGTTCATGGCCACGGCGGCCTATTCATCCGAAGGGGCGGCGTGGGTCGATGATCTGGTGGCCTATCTGGACGGCAACCGGCACCTGTTTGACGCTGCCGTGAACGCCATTCCCGGGCTGCAATCCATGCCGCTTGAGGCCACATATCTGGCATGGGTCGACTTTGAGGGCACAGGCATGGGACGGGACGAGTTCACCAAACGCGTGCAGGAAGATGCAATGATCGCGGTAAACCACGGGCCCACATTCGGCAAAGGCGGCGACAGCTTCCTGCGGTTCAACATCGCGACCCCGCGCGCACAGGTTCAGGAAGCCTGTGACCGTTTGGCGGCAGCATTCAAAGACCTGCAATAGCGATCGTGCCAGCGGCAAGCAGGTCGCTGGACCGCCGACGCCTTTGTGGGTGGTAATACTGTCAGAGTGTGGCGGTCTCATCCGTGATCAAACCGACTGGCGCGTCAATCCGGCGTTCGAAATCCAAGGCGGCATGATCTGTGACCGCCGTGGCGCGCTTGAAGTCATATAGCATCTCTTCGCCTTCGGCCTCATGCGCCACGATGAGACACTGAAACAGATGTGTGGCCCCGTCGTACAGGTCCACAAGACCTCGCAACTTGGGCGCGTCCTGCACCGCGATGGCGCAGCCGGTCTTCCACATCCGCAACACGGGATATACCTGACCGTCAATATTGATCCGCAGCCGGCTGGCCTTTCGCAGACTGGCAAGACGCGCGGCATCAAGACCTGCTTGAATTTCTTTAGAAAGAATCGCTTCCATCGGTGTCTCCCCAGACTTTGGTCAGAAGCCAGAGTGGCAGGAGCCTCGTTCAATTCAAGTTAAATTTTTGCGACGCTTTCTTGGCACCCTTCCGTGATTGTGCATTTTTGCAGAGGACTTGCGCGGGTGTTCCCTCTGGGCGGAAGCAGGTCGCCGCCGTAAGTATATGTCGACACGGCATGGAAGGAATGCGACATGGGTCTACTGGTTGACGGCAAATGGAAGGATAAATGGTATGATACCAAATCCTCGGGTGGCAAATTCGAACGCGCCGATGCCAAGTTTCGCAACTGGGTGACACCTGACGGCGCAGCAGGACCCAGCGGTGAGGGCGGGTTCAAAGCGGCCTCCGGGCGCTACCATCTTTACGTCAGCTATGCCTGTCCTTGGGCCCACCGCACGCTGATCTTTCGCGCCATCAAAGGGCTGGCCGACCACATCGACGTCTCTGTGGTGCACCCCGATATGTTGGGCGAAGGCTGGGAGTTGAACGCCGACTACCCCGGTGCGACAGGCGACCGCCAGTTCGGCCTGCCTTACGCCCGCGACATCTACACGCGTGCCAACCCGACCTTTACGGGCCGCGTCACCGTGCCGATCCTTTGGGACCGCGAGCGGGGGACCATCGTGTCCAACGAAAGCTCTGAAATCATCCGGATGTTCAACAGCGCCTTTGACGCGGTGACGGGCAACACGGATGATTACTGGCCAGAATCCGAGCGGGATGCGATCGAAAAGGTTAACGCGCGAATCTACGACACCTTTAATAACGGGGTCTACAAATGCGGCTTTGCCACGACGCAAAAGGCCTATGACGCCGCTGTTGATCCGCTCTTTGATACGCTGGACTGGGTGGAGGAACGCCTGTCGCGCAGCCGCTATCTGATGGGCGACCACGTGACAGAAGCCGACTGGCGGCTGTTCCCCACGTTGGTGCGTTTTGATCCGGTCTATCACCTGCACTTCAAATGCAACCGCAAGCGGATTGTGGATTACCCGAACCTCTGGGCCTACACCCGCGACCTTTACCAATGGCCCGGTGTGGCTGAGACCGTGAATTTCGACCACATCGTGCGCCACTACCACTACAGCCATGACACCATCAATCCGCACCGGATCATCCCGACAAATCCTGTGCTGGATTTTGATGCGCCCCACGGGCGCGGCTGATTTATTGGGGTTTCAGGGCCGCCCGCCGTAGTGCTCGACCATAGCGGCCAGATCTTCGGGCGGCGTGTCAGAGGCGACAAAGGCGCGTGCATTGCCGGAATGGGCAAAAATCGATCCGTCCGAGAAAAAGCTGGTGGAGGTCACAAAGATCACCCGTGCCATGGGCGCGCGGTACTCTGCATAGTCCGCCACAGCCAGCGCGGAGCCGTCTTGCAGCACCAGATCAAGGATGATGATTTCAACCGCATGTTCGTCAAGGTAGGCCGTTGCCGCGTCTTGCGTGCTTGCAAGTGACACCTCATGGCCCTGACGCTCCAAATGCTGTTGCCACAGCGTACCCAGGTCAGGTCGGCTCTGGACAATCAGCACATGCATGCGGGGCTCCGTTTCGATGGTGCGCGGTGAGGGTGGTAAAACCTAACCCTGAACCTAGGCACACCTGAGGTCAAATACTTAACAAAAGATTAACAAATGGTTAACGAACACATCCTTAGATAGCAGATCAAACAGTCTTGAACACGCCCGCGTTTTCCGGTTTGTCGGGGCGACGGTACAAAGGGGAACGACTGGTGGGCAAACGCGATCACGGCGGTGGACTGGACGCAGCGGTGGCGGCCTTCGGCGGAACACGCGCTGACTGGCTTGATCTTTCGACGGGGATCAACCCGGTGCCCTACCCAGTGGGCGCGATCCCGTCCGAGGCCTGGACAGCCCTTCCCGATGTGGCGGCCATGGAGCGCTTGCTGACAGCCGCACGTCGTTTCTGGAACGTACCGGATGAGGCGACCATCGTGGCCGCCAACGGCGCTTCGGCCCTGATCGCGCGGATGCCGGACCTGACAATGGCGCAGACCGTGTCCATCCCGGGACCTACCTACAACGAACATGAGGCTGCTTTCCTCAGTGCCGCCATGACGGTGAACGACCCTGACATCGACAAGGCGGATGTGCGCGTCTTTGTGCATCCCAACAATCCGGACGGGGTCACATTCCCCGCTGAAGCCATCACGGAGGGTCACCGCGACCTGACAATCATCGACGAGAGCTTTTGTGACGAGATGCCCGCCGCCAGCCATGTGGGTCTGACAGACACGCCACGCATTGTGGTGCTCAAGAGTTTTGGAAAATTCTGGGGACTGGCGGGGCTCCGTCTTGGCTTTGCAATCGCGACACCGCATTCACTGGCCCGCTTTGGCAATGCGGACGGGACTGCCGGCGACATGCATGCCATGCTCGGGCCCTGGTCGGTGTCCGGCCCCGCGCTGGAGATCGGTGCGCGGGCGCTGGAAGACACCGCATGGGCCGCGCAAACCCGTCTCCGGCTGGCACAGGATGCAGAACGCCTTGATGGGCTTTTGACACAGCAGGGTGCCGCGCTTGTTGGTGGCACGACGCTCTTTCGTCTCTACGAGGTAGACAGCGCACAAGCCTGGCAGGACCGTCTGGCCCGCCACCATGTCTGGAGCCGCGTCTTTCCTTACAATCCGCGCTGGCTGCGCCTTGGGCTGCCCGCACCGGACCG
>CALAIJ010000298.1 GCA_937923365.1 uncultured Sulfitobacter sp. | reverse complement strand
GCGTCGCCATCGCCTGCACGGGCGTCAATGTCCTTGTCTTTGATGGCAGCATTGATCAGCCGCAGGGTAGACAGCCGCTGGGCCGCCTTGTCCTTCATCGCCTGTTTGAGTGCATCCGTGATGCGCGTGCGCAATGTCATGATCTATCCCCATCATGCAAGTTTGTCCCTGTTCCCCCACGCTGACGGGAGGAACTTTCGACCATAGAGTGCGCGTTAGGTCGAAGCAAGCATGCTGACCTTTGCTAAGATACTGATTTAAAACGAAATCTCATTTAACAACTTCCCTTGACCCAGCCCGCGCCCGTGGGTAGGTTGCAGCCGTTTACCCACATAGCCGCCTTGGAGTCTGCCCCATGAATGCGCCCGCTAACAGCCACCCCACCGCATGCCTCGCATTGGCGGATGGGTCGTTATTCTACGGGCACGGGTTTGGCGCCACAGGCCGCACCGTGGCCGAATTGTGCTTTAACACCGCCATGACCGGTTATCAGGAAATCATGACCGACCCGTCTTATGCGGGCCAGATCGTGACCTTCACCTTCCCCCATATCGGCAACGTTGGCACCAACTCCGATGACGATGAAACCGCCGATCCCGTGGCGGCTGGCATGGTGGTAAAATGGATGCCAACGGAGGCGTCTAACTGGCGCACCACCCAAGAGCTGTCCGACTGGCTGTCCGCCCGCGGGCGCATCGCCATGGGCGGTGTCGATACCCGCCGCCTGACCCGCGCGATTCGCCATTCCGGCGCGCCGCATGCAGCGCTTGAGCACAATCCTGACGGCGTTTTTGACATCGAAGCATTGGTGGCCGCCGCCCGTGACTTTGCAGGGCTCGAGGGCATGGATCTTGCGCGCGAAGTGACCTGTGCGCAATCCTACCGCTGGAACGAAATGCGGTGGGCCTGGCCCGACGGTTTTGCGCCGCAAGAGGACGCCAAGCACAAAGTTGTCGCCGTGGACTACGGTGCAAAGCGCAATATTCTCAGATGCTTGGCCTCTGCCGGTTGTGATGTGACCGTGCTGCCGGCATCGGCCACGTTCGACGACATCATGGCGCACAAACCTGACGGCGTTTTCCTGTCCAACGGTCCGGGCGACCCTGCCGCGACGGGCGCTTATGCCGTGCCGATGATCCGTGATGTGCTGGAAAAAACCACCCTGCCCGTCTTTGGCATTTGCCTTGGCCACCAGATGCTGGCGCTGGCCCTTGGCGCCAAGACCATCAAGATGAGCCACGGTCACCACGGTGCCAACCATCCGGTCAAGGAAAACGCGACAGGCAAGGTGGAGATCACCTCCATGAACCACGGCTTTGCGGTGGACGCGCAGACGCTGCCTGATGGGGTCGAGGAAACCCATGTGTCGCTCTTTGACGGCTCCAACTGCGGGATCCGCATGGCGGACCGTCCGGTCTGGTCTGTCCAGCACCATCCAGAGGCATCACCGGGCCCGCAAGACAGCTATTACCTGTTTGAGCGCTTTGCTGCTGCGATGGCGGCGGCTTGAGGTCACTCAAACCTTAACGCCTCCGTTCTGCGTTGAATAAAACGGCCTAGCCTGCTGGGGGACCTTTGCCCGCCTGAGGGCATTCGAGTGATTCCCGCATCGCGTGCATGGATTAATGTCCTGTTAACCCTTTGTTAATTTTGGATTAACACTCTCCTGCGATGTTAACGCTGTAATAATCAGCGGAACAAGGTCGCGATGAACACCCTTTCCCTGCCGCTCTCCGCCCCAGAGGTGGCAGGCGCGATACCCCAATTGCAGCCCTTTGGCCGCTATCTGGTTGAGCAGGACATCATAGACCAGAACGATCTGGTGCATGCGCTGGATCTTCAGTGTCATATGGACGCCCCTCTGGGCGAGATCCTGATCTCGGAAGGGCTGGTGGAACGCGACCAGATTTTGCAGGCGCTTGCAGCCCAGCGGCACCTGCAAATCGTTGACCTCACCCGTGATCCACCCGCCTTGCATCTCGCGCCGAAGCTGCCCGCAAGCCTTTGTTTACAGTACCATATTGTTCCATGGATGGCGCTTGGAAACACGCTACTGGTCGCGACAAACCGGCCTGATCAGTTTGACAAGTTCCGCGCCTGTATGGGCCCTGAAGGCGCCCGCCTGTTGCCGGTGATGGCGGACAACCTGCAAATCCAACACCAGCTTAGCAGGCTTTATGGCTCCGAGCTGGCACAAAAGGCCGCAACCCGTGTGCCTGCCGCCGACAGTTGCCGCGCATGGGAGGTGAACCCGGAGCGCCGTATCATCTGGGCCGCACTTATCCTTGCAACGCTGATTGGCGCGCTGGTTGCTGCCCCCTTGTGGACAATCACGGTGGCGATGCTTTTTGCCTTCGTAACGCTGCTGATGTCGACCACGCTTAAGGCCGCTGCTTTTTGGTCGCAACTGCGCCATGGCCCTGCCAAGACTGCCCCTCAACCGCCTGATATGGCCGAATATCCTCTGCCGCGCGTGTCTGTCCTTGTGCCCTTGTTGCGCGAAAAGGAGATCGCGGGCGCGCTAATCAAGCGCCTGACGCGGCTGACATACCCGAAGTCCTTGCTGGAAGTCGTGCTGGTTCTTGAGGCCGAGGACGAGATCACCAAAGAGACGCTCGCGCGCACCGATCTGCCCGATTGGATCAGCGTTATCGAGGTTCCTGCCGCCAATCAGCTCACCACGAAACCGCGCGCCCTCAACTACGCGCTGGATTTTTGCAAAGGCTCCATCATCGGGGTTTGGGACGCAGAGGATGCGCCCGAAGCGGACCAGATAGAACGGGTGGTGAACCGCTTTCGCGAAGCGCCCGACAACGTCGCCTGCTTGCAGGGTTTTCTGGATTACTACAATAGTACATCCAATTGGATTTCCCGTTGTTTTACAATAGAATACGCGACGTGGTGGCGCATGCTTCTGCCCGGTGTGGCGCGTCTGGGGCTGGTCATTCCCTTGGGCGGTACCACGCTGTTCTTCCGCCGCGACATCCTTGAAAAACTTGGCGGCTGGGACGCCCATAACGTGACCGAGGATGCCGATCTGGGCCTGCGTCTGGCGCGTCGCGGCTACAAGACAGAACTGCTGCCCACCGTCACCTACGAAGAGGCGAACTGCCGCGCGTGGCCTTGGGTCCGGCAACGGTCACGCTGGCTCAAGGGTTTCCTGATCACATGGTGTGTGCACATGCGCAACCCTGCCGCCTTGGTCAAAGATCTGGGCTGGCTGCGGTTCTGGGGCATCCAGACCATGCTGCTGGCGACTTTTGCGCAGTTCGCGCTGGCGCCGCTGTTGTGGTCCTTCTGGCTGACGCTTTTTGGCATGACCCATCCGGTGGAGATTACCCTTGGCAGCACGGTGATGTGGACCATGGCGGGCGTGTTCATTCTGGCAGAGGTGATCAACCTCAGCATTGCCATGGTGGCCGTTTCAGGCCCACGTCATCGCCATCTGATAGGCTGGGTTCTGACCACGCCGCTATACTTTCCCATGGGCGCACTGGCCGCTTACAAAGGGCTGCATGAGTTTGTTATCTCACCGTTTTTCTGGGACAAGACCCAGCATGGCGTGACTGCCGAAGTAGAAGCACCGCAGGCGGCTAGCCCTCTTCCTCCCGCTGTTGCGCATCGCGTTTAAGCCGCGTCACAAATGCCACCGAGATATGCGAGCGCAAGGCGTCTGCCGCGCCGTCTTCGTCACGGGCCTCGATCCGGCTGACGATCTGGTCGTGCTCTGACTGCGCAATCTCACCGCGTCCGGCCACCGCCAAGGATGACGTCGCCATCAGCGCCATGGTCCGGTAGACCAGATCAAGCTGCTGCACCAGATAGCGGTTATGCGACGCCAGATGGATCTGCTTGTGGAACCGCCGGTTGGCGCGCGCAAGGGCGGGCGGATCGTTGACCAGCGCATTATCCGCCTCGACCATTTCGCGCAGCACGCGGACTTCTTCGCGGGTGGCCTGGCGCGCCGCAAGCCGTGCGGCCAACCCTTCAAGTTCACTGCGCACGACGTAAAGTTCGGAAAGCTGGTTGTGATCCAGCGAGGCCACGATCAGGCTGCGCCCGTCACGGGCCAGCAGCGATTGCGTTTCAAGCCGCTGCAGGGCTTCGCGCACTGGCGTGCGGGACATGCCCAGCCGCTCGGCCAGTTCGCTTTCGACCAAGCGGTCGCCGGGGCGGTACGTGCCCACGTCAATGGCATCGAGGATCATGGAATAAGCATCCGTCGGGTTGGACTTGGGCGGTATCATCGGTGCAATCCTCTGCGGTTTTTCCCACATTACCGCGCAGCAGCAATTGCGCAACCTTGCGCGCGCCTGCCCCTGCCCCTAGGACGGGCCTCATGCCACGCGATGATTTCACTCATGTCACGTCTTGGGTCTTTGATCTGGACAACACGCTTTACCCGCCCTCTGCGCGGCTCTTTGATCTGATCGAAGTGCGCATGACCGCCTGGGTGATGCGCACCCTCGGCGTGGAGCGCACAGAGGCGGACCGCCTGCGCCTGCACTATTGGCGCACCCACGGGACCACTTTGGCAGGGCTGATGCGCGAGCATGACGTCGATCCAGCCCCCTATCTGGACGATGTGCACGACATCTCAATGGAGAGCCTGACGCCCGATCCCGCCCTTGCTGCCGCGATCCGCCGCCTGCCGGGACGGCGCATTGTCTATACCAATGGCTGCGCGCCTTACGCCGAGCGGGTCTTGGCAGCACGTGGCCTGTCGAACCTCTTTAATGCCGTTTACGGCGTTGAACACGCAGGATTTTTGCCCAAGCCCGAACGCGCCGCTTTCGAACAGATCTTCAAGCAAGACGCATTGGCGCCGGAAACGGCTGCCATGTTCGAGGACGATGCCCGCAATCTCGAAGCGCCGCACGCTATGGGCATGCGCACCGTGCATGTGGCGCCGGCGCGACGCGATGCCGCATACATTCACCACCATACCGACGACCTTTGCGGTTTCCTTGAGCGCCTGACAGCTTAGGTATGGTCCATGGGTTTTGATTGCGACATTCTTGTCTCGGGCGGCGGAATAGCCGGACTGACCGCAGCAGCGGCATTCGGCACCGCAGGTTTCAAGGTCATCTGTGTCGACCCCACCCCGCCCGTCACCGAAAGTGCGGCAAAGGGCGCCGACATGCGTTCCACCGCGATGTTGCAGCCTGCGCGCCTGCTGTTGGAGCGCGCAGGACTGTGGCAGGCCCTTAGCCCGCACGCCGCCCCCTTGCAGGTCATGCAGATCATCGACGCAGGCGGAGCAGAGCCGGAGGCCCGTGTGGCCTGTGCCTTCGACGCCGCTGAGATATCCGACCAGCCCTTTGGCTGGAACTTTCCCAACTGGCTGCTGCGGCGCGAATTGGTCGGGCAGCTTACCGCATTGGGCACCGTTGATTTTCGCCCCGGCACCGGCACCACCACTTTGTTCACGCGCACAGGCTCTGCCCGCGTGGGTCTAAGCGACGGGACCCGCGTCACTTGCCGGTTGGTCATTGCCGCCGATGGCCGCGACAGCCCCATGCGACAGGCGGCAGGCATCGGGGTCACAACCAAACGCTATGGCCAAAAGGCGCTGGCCTTTGCGGTCACGCATCCGGTTCCGCACGATAATGTCTCGACCGAGATCCACCGGACGGGGGGGCCGTTCACGCTGGTGCCCCTGCCCGACCGCGATGGCTTGCCCTGCTCGGCAGTTGTGTGGATGGATCACGGTGCCGCCGTGCAAGAGCGCGCGCAGATGGATGTGCCCGCCTTCGAGGCCGCAATGTCAGAGCGATCATGTCACTTGCTGGGTCCGCTGACGCTGGTCTCCCCCCGTGCGGTCTGGCCCATCATCAACCAACATGCGGATCAGTTGACAGGCGAACGTGTCGCGCTGATCGCCGAGGCCGCCCACGTGCTGCCCCCCATCGGTGCGCAAGGTCTGAACATGTCGCTGAGCGATATCGCCACCCTGCTTGATCTGGCGCAAGCGACGCCCAACAGGTTAGGCGACGCGGAAATGCTGGATGCGTTTCAAAAGGCCCGTGGCCCGGACATCAGCCTGCGCGTCCGCGGGATTGATCTGTTGAACCGTGCTTCGCAAGTACAGGGCCAGATGGCGCGGGATGCGCGTGCCGCTGGTCTGCGCGCGCTTTTTGCCCTGCCCCCTGTGCGCAAGATGCTGATGCAGATGGGGTTGGGCATGCGCTGATCACGCGCACGCGCGCCCCGCAAGGTGCACTTGCAGTGCACCCGCCCCCATGTCAGAGAACATCGTCCAGTACAGCCTTCAGACGCGCCAGTGTCGCGTCCACATCGTAGAGCTTGTCCAGACCAAACAGCCCCAGCCGGAAAGTAGAGAACCCCGCAGGCTCGTCCACTTGCAAGGGCACACCAGCCGCGATCTGCATGCCTTTGGCGGCAAATGCGCGACCTGACTGAACCTCAGGGTCGTTGGTGTAGCTGACGACAACACCCGGCGCGCCAAAGCCATCGGCGGCAACAGAGGTGACACCCTTGGCCGCCAGCATTTCGCGCACACCGTCACCCAGTTTCCACTGCGCTTCCTTGAGGCGCGCAAATCCGTGGTCCCGCGTCTCGAGCATGGTGTCTCTGAACCCGCGCAGCGCATCCGTGGGCATGGTGGCATGATAGGCATGCCCGCCGTCCTCAAAGGCCTTCATGATTGCGCGCCACTTGCTCAGATCAATGGCAAAACTGTCCGATTGCGTTTCTGCCAGCCGCGCCTCTGCACGGGCCGACATCATCACGATGCCTGCTGAAGGGGACGCCGACCACCCTTTTTGCGGGGCCGAGATCAGCACATCAACACCCAGCGCTTTCATGTCGATCCACGCGCAACCCGACGCGATGCAGTCCAACACCATCAGCGCGCCGACCTCATGCGCCGCAGCGGCCATGGACGCGATATAGTCGTCTGGCAGGATCATGCCCGCACTTGTCTCCACATGGGGGGCGAACACCACGGCGGGTTTCTTGGCCCGGATGGTGGCTGTTACGTCCTCGATCGGGGCCGGCGCGAAGGGCGAGGTGACGTCATTGCCCTGCATCCGCGCTTTCATCACGGTGGCGTTTGCGGTCAAACCGCCGGTTTCGATGATCTGGCTCCAACGGTAGGAAAACCAGCCGTTGCGTACGACCAGCACGTCGCGGTCACGGGCGAACTGGCGGGCGACCGCCTCCATCCCGTAAGTGCCGCCACCGGGGACCAGCGCCACAGCGTCAGCGTTATAAACACCGCGCAGCATTTCGGACAGATCGCGCATGACCTGCTGGAAGGCACCCGACATATGGTTCAGGGACCGGTCGGTAAAAACCACTGAAAATTCATCCAGCCCATCGGGATCTACAGTGTCAAGCAATGCCATCGAGGTCTCTCCTATGCAGTCGTTTCGTCTGGCATAAAGGGGCCTCATGCAGAAGGCAAAGTCTACCTTTGTATACCAGACGACTGCGCGACCAGCGGCCCTGCAAGGCGCTCTTCGCTCAGCAGCACGTTTGCCTCCACCTCGCCTGCACCGGGCAGTGTCATGATGCGGCGCCGCAGGACACGCTCAAAATCGGGCAGATCGCGGGCCACCACCCGCAGGCGGTAGTCATAGAGCCCCAGGACATGCTCGACCGTTTGGACTTCCGGGATGGCCGCGACTGCGCGCTCGAAATCCTCAAGGCTGACGCGGCCTTTGGTCGCCAGCTTGACCCCCAGAAAGACCGTGACCCCAAAGCCCAGCTTTTCTGCATCCAGCCGCAGCCTGCGGCCTTTCAGAATGCCTGCCTCCTCCAGCCG
>CALAIJ010000297.1 GCA_937923365.1 uncultured Sulfitobacter sp. | reverse complement strand
GTTTGCGATGATGCTGGTGCTGATCTTTGCGATCAATCTGCGCTGGTTCTCGGCGGGCGGGTTCATTGGCTGGGACAAAGGGATACTGGCGGGCCTGCACGCGCTGACACTGCCCGCCATCGCATTGGCCCTGCCCCAAGCAGCAATTCTTGCCCGCGTGATGCGGTCGTCGTTGCTGGACGTACTGGGCGAGGATTTCATGCGCACCGCCCGCGCCAAAGGCCTGTCGTCGCGCCAGGCACTTTGGCGGCACGGGCTGCGCAATGCCCTGATCCCCGTGCTGACAATCATCGGTTTGCAGTTCTCGTTCCTGCTGGCAGGCTCCATCATCATTGAGCAGGTGTTCTACCTGCCCGGACTGGGCCGTCTTGTGTTCCAAAGTATCTCGGCCCGTGACCTGATCGTGGTGGAATCGGTGGTGATGCTGCTGGTCTTCTCGGTGATCGTGGTGAACTTTTGCGTGGATCTGGCCTATGCCGCTGTCGACCCACGGCTGAGGTCGCGCACATGAGGGGGCCTGCATGAAGCGCAACCTGATCATCGGCACCGTCCTGTCGGCCACATTCTTGCTGGCTGCGATCATCAGCCTTGTCTGGACACCCTATGACCACACGTTGCTGGACATTCCCAACAAGCTGAAGACGCCGAATGCGGCCAACCTGCTGGGTACGGATCACTTTGGCCGCGACATCCTGAGCATGATCATGGTGGGCGCGCGCACCTCTATTGCGGTCGCACTGGTGGCGGTGGGCATCGGCATGGGGCTGGGCGTGCCCTTGGGCCTGTGGGCGGCTGCGCGATCGGGCAGCTGGCTGGACGAGCTGATCATGCGCGGCAACGATCTGGTCTTTGCCTTTCCATCGCTGGTGATTGCCATCCTGATCACCGCCATCTTTGGCGCAGGCGCGGTGAACGCGATCATCGCCATCGGCATCTTTAACATCCCAGTTTTTGCCCGCATCACCCGTGGGGCGGCTTTGTCGCTGTGGCAGCGCGAGTTCATCCTTGCAGCCCGGGTGGCTGGCAAATCCGCCGCGCGCATCTCGGTCGAGCATATTCTGCCCAATGTCACCAATCTGCTGATTGTCCAGGGCACGATCCAGTTCAGCTTGGGCATTCTGGCAGAGGCGGGATTGTCCTACGTGGGCCTTGGCGCGCAGCCTCCGTTGCCGTCCTGGGGCCGGATGCTGGCGGATGCTCAAACGCTGGTCAGCATCGCACCGCATATGGCGCTGATGCCGGGATTTGCGATCATCCTGACCGTGTTGGGGCTGAACCTGATGGGGGACGGGTTACGCGATTACCTTGATCCTCGTCTGCGGGTGGCCCGCGCATGAGCTTGCTGGACATCAAAAACCTCTCTTGTGCGATCTACGGGCACGACATTCTGCACGACGTTTCCTTGCAGGTGAACCAAGGGGAGATCGTCGCGATCACAGGCGAAAGTGGCTCTGGCAAATCGATGACTGCGCTTGCCGTCATGCAACTGCTGCCCAAAGGCAGCGCGACCCAAGGCGCCGTTCTGCTGGACGGCCAAGACCTGACCGACACGCCCGAAGCCAGCTTATGCGATCTGCGCGGCAATGACATCGGCATGGTGTTTCAGGAACCTATGACGGCACTGAACCCCGTGCACACCATCGGCGCGCAGGTGTCAGAAACCATCCGCATCCACGATCCGCACATCCCGCGCACCGTGGCCGAAGAACGTGCCGCCCAGACGCTGATCCGCGTCGGCCTGCCGCCGGATCAATTCCCGCTGTCGCGCTATCCGCACGAACTGTCGGGCGGGCAACGCCAGCGCGTGGTCATCGCGATGGCCATCGCCTTGCGCCCCCGCCTGCTGATCGCAGATGAACCGACGACCGCGCTTGATGTGACGACACAGGCGCAAATCCTTGACCTGCTCAAACGCCTTGCCCGCGAGGACGGGATGGGCCTGTTGATGATCACCCACGATCTGGCTGTGGTTGCCGACATGGCAGACCGCATTGTCGTGATGCGCCGCGGCAAGGTGGTGGAGCAAGGCGATACGCACGACCTGCTGCACAACATGCAGCACCCCTACACCAAGATGCTTTTTGCCGCCTCGGACCACCGCGTTGATCTGCCTGCAGCCCCGGCACCAACACCCTTGCTTGAGGTCAAGGGCGTCAGCCGCGACTACAAGCTGCCACGCACATCGCTCTTTGGTGCGCAAAAGCTGTTCCGTGCCGTAGATGATGTGTCCTTCACGATCCAGCGCGGCGAACGCCTTGGCCTTGTCGGCGAAAGCGGGTGTGGAAAATCGACCCTAACAAGGGCATTATTGGGCCTGAGCAATGTGCAAACAGGCTCTATCACACTAAACGGCGAACCTGTTTTCACCGGTACGAAACCGAACCTGAAGGTACGCCGCCAGATGCAGGTGGTGTTCCAGGATCCCTTCGGCAGTTTCAATCCCCGCCACCGTGTGGACCGGCTGATCACGGAACCTTTCCACCTGCTGGACGACGCACCAACGGGCAGTATGCGGCAGCAGGCCATAGACGAGGCATTGACCGCCGTGGGCCTGACACCGCCAGACGCACAGAAATACATTCACGAATTTTCCGGCGGGCAACGCCAACGTATCGCCATCGCCCGCGCTTTGATCATCAAACCGCAACTGATCCTTTTTGACGAAGCCGTCAGCGCCTTGGATGTTTCTGTGCGCGCGCAAATCCTTGATCTGCTGGCCGAGCTTTGCGCGGCCTATGATCTGACCTATCTGTTCATCTCGCACGACCTGAGTGTGGTGCGCACGGTGACTGATCGCGTGCTGGTGATGAAGCAAGGGCGCATTGTAGAACAAGGACCAACCGAACAGGTTTTCGAGCGCCCCAAAGACGCCTACACCCGCGAACTGATCGCCGCCGCGCCGGTGTTGCCCGATCTGTCAGGTGCGCTCTGACATGCGCATCAAGGTGAACGACACCACGCTTTATGTAGACATCGAAGGCGCGGGCCTTGTCGCTGACGGCCCTGCAATGCGCACCAAGCCGACGCTGATCCTGTTGCATGGCGGCCCGGGCGCCGATCACACGATTTACAAGCCCGCGTTCTCGCACCTCAGCGATGTGGCGCAGATTGTCTATCTGGATCACCGTGGCAATGGCCGCAGTGATGACAGCGATGCAAATCACTGGACGCTTGATCAATGGGCGGATGATCTGCACGCCCTGATCGCAACTTTGGGCATCGAACGACCCATCCTTTATGGCGCGTCCTTTGGTGGCTTTGTGGCGCAGGCCTACGCCACGCGGTACCCCGACACACTTGGTGCTCTGATCCTGTGCGCGACAACAGCTCATGTGGATTTTGAGGAAATCTATGCCGCTTTCGCCCGCATCGGAGGGGCGCAAGCCGGTGACACCGCCCGCGCCTATTGGAGCGCGCCAACCCCCGAAAAACGCGCCCGCTATTTCGAGGTCTGTCTGCCACATTATGCGCAATCCCCGCCCGACCCGGACGTGATGGCCCGCATGACACTCAAGAACCCAGTGGCCATGCACTTCAACGGGCCAGACAACGAAATGGGACGCTTTGATTTCCGCGCCAGCCTTGCACGGATAACCTGCCCGACACTGATCCTGTCAGGCGCACAAGACCCGATGATGCCAGTGATGTTCAGCGACTGTTTGCTCAACCATCTTGGCAACGCGCCCGCAACCCATCACAGTATTGCGGGGGCAGGACATATGATCCCTGCCGACAAACCTGACGCATTCTTTGCCCATTTGCGCACCTTCATACAGGAGAACACCCCATGCGACTGACTGGAAAAACCGCAATTGTCACCGGGGGTGCCTCGGGATTTGGCGCAGGCATCGTGCGCCGCTTTCTACAGGAAGGGGCGCGCGTGATGGTGGCCGACATCAATGGCGAGGCGGCGCGCCAGTTCGCAGTCGAAATGGGCGATCACGCCACCGCCCAGACAGTTGATGTGGGCGACGGGGGGTCTGTGAACGATATGGCCCGTGCGGCGCGCGACCTCTGGGGCCATGTCGACATCCTTGTCAACAATGCAGGCGTGACGCATATGCCCACGCCACTTGATGAAATCTCTGAAGACGATTTTGACCGCGTTGTCCGCGTCAACATGAAGTCGGTTTATCTGACCGCCCGTGCCTTTGTCCCAGGGATGAAGGAACGCGGCGCAGGGGCCATTCTGAACGTGGCCTCGACAGCGGGTGTCTCTCCGCGTCCGAACCTGAGCTGGTACAATGCCTCGAAGGGGTGGATGATCAACGCCACCAAAAGCATGGCCGTGGAACTGGCCCCCTTGGGCATCCGCGTGAACGCGCTGAACCCCGTTGCGGGCGAGACGCCCCTGCTTGCCTCTTTCATGGGAGAGGACACCCCGGAGATGCGCGCCAAGTTCCTTTCAACCATCCCCTTAGGCCGCTTTTCCCAACCCGAAGACCTTGGCAACGCCGCCCTGTTCCTTTGCAGTGACGAGGCCAGCATGATCACAGGCGTCGCCATGGAAGTGGACGGAGGACGCTGCATATGACGCCGCTCAATCTGGCGTCCAAGCTGGCGCAGATCACCACGCATTGGGACCCGCATGTCATCGCTGACTACAACGACAACGATGTGATGGTGGTCAAATTCCAGGGCAGCTTTCCGTATCACCTGCATGAGGACACCGATGATTTCTTTCTGGTGCTCAAAGGTGAAATGGTGATGGACCTCGACGGCGCATCGCATCTGGTGAAGGCGGGCGAGATCTTTATCGTGCCGCGCGGCGTCACCCACCGGCCCCGCGCGGATGCAGAATGCGAAGTGCTCCTGATCGAACCAAAAGGCGTCCCTAACACAGGCGATCCGGCGACAGCTTCGGCCAAGCCGCGCCTTTAACTTACCTTTGCCACTAAAACCAAATCCGACACCACAACAGGCGCAACCATGCATGTAGGCCCCACCAATCTGATCACGGACGTCGCTGGCCTTCGGGTGGGCAACGCCCAGAATGACACGCTGAAATCCGGCGTCACTGTGCTGACCGCCGACACGTCTTTTGTGGCCTCCGTCCATGTTATGGGCGGCGCCCCCGGCACACGAGAGACAGACCTGCTGGCCCCTGATAAATCAGTCGCCGCCGTGGATGCGCTGGTGCTTTCGGGCGGTTCTGCCTACGGGCTGGATGCCTGTTCGGGCGTGGTGTCCGGTCTGCGCGCGGCGGGGCGCGGCTACAAAGTCGGCGAGGCGGTGATCCCGCTGGTCCCCGGCGCGATCCTGTTTGACCTGCTCAATGGCGGCGACAAGGCGTGGGATGAAAACCCATACGCCGCATTGGGCCGCGCGGCGTTTGATGCCGCAGCAACACGCTTTGACCTTGGCACCATTGG
>CALAIJ010000296.1 GCA_937923365.1 uncultured Sulfitobacter sp. | reverse complement strand
TTCTGCCCTGTTGGCGCTCAGCCACCAATTCAGCGGCTTGCGCAGCAGCTTGCAGACTGCCGCACAGCACAGCCATCAGCGCGATGGGGTTGCGTGGTTCACCGAATGGATGGTCCTGCCGCAGCTTTGCCTGACGCTCGCCAGCGCGCTGCAACACGCCAAGGCGCTGGCCGCGGGCCTGACCCCGCATCCTGTTCAGATACACGCAAACCTTGAGACAGGGCTGGGCCTGATCCACGCAGAAGCCCTTAGCTTTGCTTTGGCTGACACCATGCCGCGCCCTGACGCACAAAGCGCCGTCAAAGCGCTTTGTGCAGAGGCGATGGCCAAACGCACACCACTGAAAGGGCTGGTGGCCGCACACTATCCCGACGTGGACCTTGCGGTGTTTGACGTGGCCCACAGCCTTGGGGACGCCCCAGCCTGCGCACTGGCCTTTGCTGCCCGCGCAGACGCGCTCTGACCTCCATGCGCCCAGCTGTCATCTTTATCATGCTGACGGTCATGATCGACGCCATGGGCATCGGTCTGATGATCCCGGTGATGCCCGACCTGATCCGCGAGGTGGATGGCGGCTCGCTGGCAGAGGCGGCAATCTGGGGCGGCATCCTGTCGACGACATTTGCGGTGATGCAATTCCTGTTTGGCCCTGTGGTGGGCGGATTGTCGGACCGCTTTGGCCGCAGGCCCGTGTTGCTGATCACCACCGCGATCATGGCTGCGGATTATGTGGTGATGGCGCTGGCAGGCAGCATCTGGCTGCTGCTTGCGGGGCGCATTGTGGGCGGCATCACGGCGGCCACACAATCGACGGCCTATGCCTTTATGGCCGATATTTCAGAGCCGGGAAAACGCACCCAGAACTTTGGCCTTGTGGGGGCAAGCTTTGGCGCGGGCTTTGTCCTGGGGCCCATCGCGGGTGGACTGCTGGCCGAATACGGCACACGCGCGCCATTCTGGGCCGCGGCTATCCTGACGGCGGGCAACTGCCTGTTGGGATGGCTGGTGCTGCGCGAAACCGTGACAGACGCCACCCGCCGCGCCTTTGAGTGGCGGCGCGCCAATCCTTTCAGCGCGCTCAAAGCACTGGGCAAACTGCCGGGGGTCAAGCAACTGCTGCTGGTCTACTTCCTCTATAGCGTGGCCTTTGCGGTCTACCCGTCGGTCTGGCCCTATTTCGGGCAAGAACGCTTTGGCTGGACACCTGCGATGATCGGCCTGTCGCTTGCGCTTTTCGGAGCCGTCATGGCGCTGGTACAGGCAGGGCTGATCCGCGTGGCCCTGCACTGGCTCGGCGAACGGGGCACGGTGATTGCGGGGCATGTCTTTTCCATCGCGGGCTATCTGTCACTGGCGTTAGTGCCATCGGGCGCGATTGTACTGATGCTGACCCCGCTGGCGGCTTTGGGCGGCGTAATTTCGCCCGCGCTGCAAGGGATCATGTCCCAGCGCGTGGCCGATAATGCCCAAGGCGAATTGCAAGGCGCGCTGACGTCGGTGAACTCCTTGGCGATGATCCTGTCGCCGATGGTGATGACCGCAACCTTTGCGCGCTACACAGGCGATGGCGCGCCCGTGTACCTGCCGGGGGCACCCTTCCTGCTGGCGATGGTGCTGGCGATGCTTGGACTGGTGCTCTTTGTTTTGCGCCCGCGCCGCAAAGCCTGACGCAAAGAGAGCGTTTACGCGTCGTTTCCATGCTTGCACCGCTGCCGCTTTCGCGCAACGCTGCGGCAGAAATGCAGACCCCGAAAGGATAGCCCTTGGCCCTCATCAAAGCCGCCGTCGCCCATGAATTTGGCGCGCCTCTTGTGATCGAAGACGTGGACTTGCGCGCGCCAGCAGGCAGCGAAGTCGAAGTCACGCTGGACGCAGTTGCGATCTGTCATTCGGATATCTCCTTCGCCGAGGGTGGCTGGGGCGGATCCCTGCCTGCGGTCTACGGCCACGAAGCCGCAGGGCGCATCACCGCCAAGGGACCAAACGCGCAGGGGCTCGCGGTGGGCGATCCGGTGGTAGTCACATTGATCCGCGCCTGCGGGGCCTGCCCCAGTTGCTCCAGCGGCAAGCCAACGGTTTGCGAAACACCTTATGACGGCGACAAGGGCCCGCTGAAAACTGCGGACGGTGGCAAACTGCATCAGGCGATGGCCGCGGGTGCCTTTGCCGAGAAAGTCGTGGTCGAGGCCGCACAGGTCGTGAAAATCAGCGAAACGATCCCGATGCCCTCGGCCAGCCTGATTGCCTGCGGGGTGATCACCGGTGTCGGTGCCGTGGTCAACGCCGCGGGTCTGCGTGCAGGACAGGACGTGGTTGTGATCGGCGCGGGCGGTGTTGGTCTGAACGCCATCCAAGGGGCGCACATCGCAGGCGCTCGGCGGATCGTGGCCGTTGATATGAGCGCGGAAAAGCTGGCCATTGCCGCCGAATTCGGTGCCACGGACGGCGTGCTGGCCACCGACGACAAACCGTGGCGCGCGGCCAAAGCCGCGATGGGGCGCGGTGCGGACGCGGTGATCGTCACCGTGGGGGCTGCCGCCGCCTATGATGCTGCCCCCCGCTATCTGGCAGGTGGCGGCAAGGTGGTGATGGTGGGCATGCCGCACACGGGTGCTTTTTCCACCTACGAACCCGCCAATTTCGCCGCAATGGGCCAAGCGCTGGTCGGCTCCAAAATGGGCGATGTGGTGATCAAGCGCGACATTCCGTGGATGGTTGACCTCTACGAACAGGGCCGGCTGAAACTGGACGAACTGGTTTCAAACACATGGTCGCTAGATCAGATCAACGAAGCGATTGCCGATACCAAAACGGGTGCGGCGCGGCGCAATGTCATTGTGTTCAACCGGTAGCGCGGCGCATGCGCAACGGACCGGGGCAGTATGCGCCATTTTGGACGACACGGTATTTCTGACCTATCGAAGGGGTGTGAGGCATGAAACTGCAGGATCTTGAGGTACTTGTCACCTCCCCTCCGGCCCCGGGTTGGGGCGGGCGGTACTGGATTTTGGTCAAGGTCACGACCGATACAGGCGTGACTGGCTGGGGCGAATGCTATGCCTCCTCGGTCGGGCCTGCGGCGATGACACATGTGATCCACGACGTGTTCGAGCGGCACATGGCAGGGCAAAACCCCGAGGACATCGAGCTGATGTTCCGCCGCGCCTATTCCAGCGGATTTACCCAGCGGCCCGACCTGACCGTGATGGGCGCCTTTTCAGGGCTGGAGATCGCCTGCTGGGACATTCTTGGCAAGGACCGTGACCGCCCCGTCTATGCCTTGCTGGGCGGCAAGATGAATGACCGCATCCGTGCGTATACCTATCTCTACCCGCTGCCGCATCACGATATCGGGGCCTTCTGGTCCTCGCCGGACATGGCGGCCGAGGCTGCTGCGGATTGTGTTGCGCGCGGATTTACCGCGATCAAATTCGACCCTGCAGGCCCCTACACCCTGCGCGGCGGCCATATGCCTGCCATGTCCGACATCACCCAATCCGTGGCCTTCTGCAAAGCCATCCGCGAAGCGGTTGGCGACCGCGCTGACCTGCTTTTCGGGACCCATGGGCAGTTCACCACCGCAGGGGCCATCCGGCTGGGTCAGGCGCTGGAACCCTACAGCCCGCTGTGGTTCGAAGAGCCTATTCCGCCGGACAACATGGCCGAAATGGCCAAGGTCGCCCAGGCCGTGCGCATCCCCGTCTCAACCGGCGAACGCCTGACCACCAAGGCCGAGTTTGCAGAAGTCCTGCGCAGTGGGGCTGCCACGATTCTGCAACCTGCCTTGGGGCGCGCGGGCGGCATCTGGGAGATGAAGAAGGTTGCCGCCTTGGCCGAGGTCTATAACGCGCAGATGGCGCCACATCTCTACGCAGGCCCTGTGGAATGGGCGGCGAACATCCACCTCGCCGTCTCAATCCCCAACATCCTGATGGCAGAGACGATCGAGACGCCGTTCCACGATGCCTTGATAAAAAGAAGCATCCGCGTCGAGGACGGGTTCATCCCCGCCCCCACCGCCCCCGGTCTGGGGATTGAGGTGGACGAGGCGCTGGCCCGCGCCAACCCTCTGAACGTCGATCACCTGCATCTGGAGATGCGCGAAGAGCCCTGCGACTACGTGAACGGCAACAACTTTGAAGGCGGTGCCCCTGCCCCTCGGGAGTGACAGGGGAGGTCCGATTTGCGGACTAAGCTGCCTCTCGCCTGTCGCACGCCGGCCCGGAACAAGCCGCAGGCGCCGGGCCATCGCCTACCCGCCCCTTGGGTAGGCGATTTGGCGAGTCTGGGTGGTTCACCGAAAAGTCACGCAATCGCTGGACCATAAAGTGGCAAAGTACAGGCGTCTGCATCGCCCACCCCGGGCAGGCGCTGGCCCTGCATCTGCTGGGTATGGGCTTTGTCGCT
>CALAIJ010000295.1 GCA_937923365.1 uncultured Sulfitobacter sp. | reverse complement strand
CAGTCTTACGACTTGATGGGGGACGACGACTGGTTCCGCGGACGCTCCGAAGACGACACGGTCTTTGGCGGCGCAGGTCTGGACATATTGGACGGCAAGGGCGGCGACGACGTGTTGCACGGTGGCGATGACACCGACAACGTCTGGGGCGGGTCGGGTGATGACGCTGTCTATGGCGACGGTGGCAACGACTACCTGACAGGCGACGATGGCAATGACACCGTCTATGGCGGCGCGGGCAATGACTTCCACATTGATGGCGGCGCCGGGTTCAATCAGCTTTTCGGCGGTGCGGGGGACGATACGTTCGTCATTGATGCAGACGACTTGGGCGTCAATCAGATCGACGGTGGTACAGGAACGAACCGGGTAAACATCTATTCTTCGGTTGGACAGAACGTAGTCGCGAACCTGTCGACGGGAGTGATCGAAGGGGTCGGAACCCATAGTGTCGCGCGGATTGACCATATCAATACCGGCGACGGCAATGACATGTTTACCGGCAGCACAGGCGCAAACCTGTTTTTTGGCGGATCGGGTGATGACACCGCGCTTGGGAATGCGGGCCATGACAGCCTTTACGGACAGTCGGGCAATGACACGCTACATGGTGGTGACGGTAATGACCGGATCAGCGGGGGCAGCGGTGTCGATACCGCAAGCTATGAAGGTGCCTCTGCAGCGGTGAGCGTCTATCTGATGCACGCGGGCATCGAGACGGGCGGGGCGGGGATCGACACCTTGTCCTCCATCGAGAACCTGATCGGCTCCGCGTATGATGACCGGCTTGTCGGGGACGCCATTGATAACGTCCTGACCGGCGGGGCAGGGGACGACGTGCTCAAAGGGAAGGGCGGGTCGGATATCTTTCACGGGGGTGAGGGCGACGACCGGATGATCGGTGCCGAAGGTGCAGACGTGATGTATGGAGGTGCGGGCAATGATGTCATCTACGCACTCGCTGGTCTGGACGTTTTATACGGCGAGGGTGGCAACGACTCCCTTTTTGGGGGACGTGATGCAGATGCGCTTGTTGGCGGTGCGGATGACGACGTGCTGCGTGGCAATCTTGGCAACGACACACTGGATGGCGACAACGGGATCGACCGTCTGTTCGGTGGCGGCTCCAATGACCAGTTGAACGGAGGCGCGGGCAGGGACTTTCTGCTGGGCGAGAACGGCAATGACCGTCTTGATGGCGGGCTGGGCGACGACAATCTGACAGGCGGCGGCGGGGCGGATGAATTCGTCTACGCGCTGGGCACAGGTGGCGGCTATGACCGGATCAAAGACTTTGAGGATGGTCTGGACCAGATCAACCTCAGCGCCTTCGGTTTTGCGGGCTTCGTCAGCGATGTGGCCCCACGTGCCTATGACACCGCTGCAGGGCTGCGGCTGGATTTCGACAATGGCAACGTGCTGATGATCGAAGGGTTCAGCAGCGCGGACTTTGACGCCTTGGATGTCATTCTGTGACCCTAGCGGGGCAAGGCGGCCGCAAGTGCGGTCTCAAGCTTGCCCACAAGCTCGGTCACTTGCGCATCTGAAATGACGAACGGCGGGGCAAGCAGGACATGGTCGCCCCGTTTCCCGTCACGCGTCCCGCTCATCGGATAGCAGATAAGCCCTGCGTCAAAGGCCGCCGCTTTGAACCTTGCGGCGATCTTGTGCGCTGGATCGAAGGGCGTTTTGCTGGTGCGGTCCTCGACGATTTCGATCCCTGCAAACAGGCCACGTCCGCGGATGTCCCCGATATGCGCGTGCTGGCCGAACGCGCTGTGCAGTGCGGCAAACAAACGGTCTGACTGACGGCCCACGGCGGACATCAGGTCACGCCCGATGATGGCTTTGACAACGGCCAAAGCGGCGGCGCAGGCAATCGGGTGGCCGATGTAGGTATGCCCATGCTGGAACGCGCCGGAGCCCTTGCCGATCACATCATAGATCGTGCCTGTGCACAGCATCGCGCCGATCGGCTGGTATCCGGCGCCCAATCCCTTGGCGATGCACAGGATATCAGGGGTGATCCCGTCAGCGTCACAGGCAAACAGATGTCCGGTGCGACCCATGCCGCACATGACTTCGTCCAAAATCAACAGCACGCCGTAGGTATCACAAATCTCGCGGATGCGTTTGAAATACCCTTCAACAGCCGGAACAGCGCCGAGGGTGGCGCCAACAACGGGTTCCGCAACAAAGGCCATCACAGTGTCCGGCCCAAGGCGCAGGATTTCATCTTCGAGTTCCTGGGCCGCACGCTGGCCATAGTCGAACGGGGTCTCGCCCCCTCGCTGGTCGATGTAGGCGTAGCAAGGCGCGATGTGCGAGACATCCACGAGGATCGGTTCAAACTGCGCGCGCCGCAGTTGGTTGCCACCCGTCGCCAACGCACCAAGCGTGTTGCCATGGTAGCTTTGCCTGCGGGCAATGATATGGCGGCGCTGGGGCTGGCCGTTCTCCACATGGTACTGTCGGGCAAGCTTGAGAGCGGCCTCCACCGCTTCTGAGCCGCCTGAAACAAAGTAGACCCGCTCCAGCCCTGCGGGGGCATGGGCGATCAGCAGGTCGGCCAGTTCTTCGGCGGGCGTGGACGTGAAAAATCCGGTGTGGGCAAAGGCCAGTGTGTCTGCCTGCGCCTTGATCGCCGCCGTGATTTCGGGATCGCCGTGGCCCAGACATGACACCGCCGCGCCACCCGATCCATCAAGGTAGCGCTTGCCGTTCTCGTCGATGATGTAGCACCCGTCGCTGGCAACAGCTTTGACGGGCGGGGCGGTATTCTGGCGTGGAAAGACGTGGCTCATGATCTGACCTATCTATGCGGGGGTGTTGTCGCGCCCACCTATCAACAGCGCAATTACGATAGCTGTCAATCTTCCGCAAAAATAACGTATGTTATTTTTTGAACGATGAAGGCGAATCAGATGGACCCAACTCTCAAAGCCAACACCATTGCCGCGCTGAAAACGGGTATTTCGGAATTCACACCGCAGATGAGAACTGCCGCAAAATACGTGGTTGATCAGCCGTCCTCTTTCGGGCTGGATTCCATCCGCGAGACAGCGCGCAAGGCAAAGGTGAGCACGTATACGCTTGTAAATATGGCGAAAAATCTCGGCTTCCCCAGCTACGAAGCTTTCCGTCAGCCGTTCCGCCATGCGCTGGTTTCTGGCGCGGGGGGGCAGTCCGACCCTGGCTGGGTGGGCAAAATGCGCGGGCAGTCAGAGTTCGGCACGGTCTATGCGGATGCCGCGAAAAACACGCTCAACATTGTCACCAATTCAATGGAACGCCAGCAACCCGAGATACTGGAGGCCATCGCAGACATGCTTGTTGCGGCGGATACGGTGTATCTGACCGCTGTCCGGTCAAGCTATGCCGTGGCCTATTATCTGCACTATGTGGGCCGTATGGCGCTGCCGTCGCTGCAACTGATCCCGCGGCATCACAACAGTGCAATTGACGATCTGAACGACGCAAAACCGGGGGATGTGCTGATCGCGATCACGGTCACGCCCTATTCGCGTGAAACGATTGAAGCCTGTGCTTTTGCGAAAAAGAAGGGGGTTTCCTTGCTTTTGATCACGGATTCCGAGGTTGTCTCTCCTGATCTGGCGCCAGAGCATACACTTGTGGCCTCGGTGCTCAGTACCCACCATTTTGGCTGCTTTTCAGGGATGATGGCGGTGGTGGAGTTGCTGATCGCATCGCTGATGAACAGAGGGGGTGCGCGCGCGCGATCCCGAATCAAATCCTACGAAGACCTGCGCATTGCCCATAACGCCTACTGGGTTTCGCAAAAAAAACATTAGTTATTCCGTGACATCCCCGACGGCATTTGTGACCCTTCTTCGACACAGGGCGCCGAAGTGCGCCGACAAGTCTTAGGGAGAACACTATGAAAAGCATGAGCATGTTTGGCGGTCTGGTGACGGCCGCTGCTTTGACGTTCGGCGGCACAGCCATGGCGCAGGACCAGCAGTTTATTTCCATCGGTACCGGTGGTGTGACGGGCGTCTATTACCCCACAGGTGGCGCGATCTGCCGTCTGGTGAACCGCGAGCGCAAAGAGCACGGCATTCGCTGCGCCGTGGAATCCACAGGTGGTTCCGTCTACAACATCAACACCATCAAAGCAGGCGAGCTTGAGTTCGGTGTCGCCCAGTCCGACTGGCAGTATCACGCCTTCAACGGCACATCCAAATTCGCCGATAACCCGTTTCCTGAAGTGCGCGCCATGTTCTCCGTCCACCCCGAGCCCTTCACACTGATCGTGCGTGGCGACAGCGGCATCACGTCCTTTGAAGAGCTTGCAGGCAAGCGCGTCAACGTCGGCAACCCCGGTTCCGGCCAGCGCGCCACCATGGAAGTTGTCATGGACGCCTTTGGCATGACCATGGACAGCTTTGCACTGGCGACAGAGTACAAGGGCTCCGAGATGGCCAAGCAGATTTGCGACGATAACATCGACGCCATGATCTACACCATCGGCCACCCCGCAGCGGCCATCAAGGAAGCGGCGACAACCTGTGACGTGAAACTGATCTCTGTCTCGGGCGACGCAATCGACAAGCTGGTTGCCGACAACCCTTACTACCGCGTCGCGACCATTCCGGGCGGTATGTACACAGGCTCTGACGAAGACACGACCACGTTCGGTGTGGGCGCGACATTCGTCACTTCGGCAAGCGTGCCTGATGACACGGCCTATATTGTTGCCAAGGCTGTCTTGTCCAATCTGGACGACTTCCGCGGTCTGCACCCCGCGTTTGCGAACCTTGACGCAAAGCAAATGGTCAAGGACGGCTTGTCCGCTCCTTTGCACCCCGGTGCCGAGCGCGCATACAAAGAACTGGGTCTGATGGACTAACGGACATGCCAGCATTGTCCTGACATTGACGCCAGCGCATCCCAACAGGTGCGCTGGCGTCTTGCCTTAGAATACTGAA
>CALAIJ010000294.1 GCA_937923365.1 uncultured Sulfitobacter sp. | reverse complement strand
GCCTTCGAGCTTGGTGAGCGAGGCAATCCGCGCGACTTCCTCAACCAGATCGGCCTCGCCCTGCACATCGGGGCGCCAGCTGGGCACATGGGCCATATTGCCCTCCAGCTGGAACCCAAGTGCGGTGAGCGTCTGGCGCTGGGTTGCTTCGGGGATGGTCATGCCGACCAGCGATTGCACCCGTGCTGCATCCAGCTTGTAAGCGCGCGACGTGTCGGGGATGGCGCCCGCGACGACAACCTCGGAGGCCTCACCGCCCGCGTGTTCCATGATCATCCGCGTGGCATGTTCAATCCCGTGAGGCGTCCATGCGGGGTCAATCCCCCGCTCAAACCGATAGCGCGCGTCTGAATTGATCTTGAGCGCGCGGCCGGTATAGGCGGTGCGCACCGGATCAAAGTAAGCGGCCTCGATGAACACATTGGTAGTCTCTTCGGTGCAGCCCGATGCGGCCCCGCCCATGACGCCGCCGATGCTCTCAACGCCCTCGGCATCAGAGATCAACGTCATGCCCTCGGCAAAGGTGTATTCCTTGTCGTCCAGCGCCACCATCGTTTCACCGCCTTTGGCTCGGTGCACGCGCAGGGCGTTGCCCGCAACCTTGTCCGCATCAAAGACGTGCAAAGGACGGTTGCGGTCATAAGTGAAAAAGTTCGTCACATCGACCAGAAACGAAATGGGCCGCAAGCCGATGGCCCGCAGCGCATCCTGTAGCCAGACGGGCGACGGCCCGTTCTTGACGCCGCGAATGACGCGACCAAAGAAGACGGGACACTGATCCCGCGTGTCTTCGTCAATGGTGACACTGATCGGACAGGGGAACATACCCTCGACTGCATCCGCATCGCGCGCCTTCAGCGTACCCAACCCCCGCGCGGCCAGATCGCGTGCAATGCCGCGCACGCCCAGCGCGTCGGGACGGTTGGGGGTGATCGCAATCTCGATGACGGGATCAACCTTGGCGGGGTCATGCACGGCCAGCCAGTCGGCAAAGCTCTGCCCAACCTCGCCTTCAGCCAATTCGATGATGCCGTCATGCTCCTCGGACAGCTCCATCTCGCGCCCAGAGGCCATCATGCCGAAACTCTCGATCCCGCGGATTTTGCCGACACCGATGGTGGTGTCGATGCCGGGCACGTAGACGCCAGGCTTTGCGACAACGACCGTGATCCCCTCGCGGGCATTGGGCGCACCGCAAATGATCTGTTTGACACCTTCATCCGTGTCGACCTGACAAACCCGCAGCCGGTCTGCATCGGGATGCTTTTCAGCGGATTTGACATAGCCGATGGTAAAGTCGCGCAGTGCGGCCCCGCGATCCTCGACACCTTCAACCTCAAGCCCGAGGTCGGTCAGGGCATAGGTAATCTCATCCAAAGTGGCGTCGGTCTCAAGGTGATCCTTGAGCCAGGACATGGTGAATTTCATCGGCGCGGTCCTCAATGTAATCTGCCGTTGTCGGTAACGCCAAACGCCCCCGGTTTCAACAGCGCGCAGGCACCCTCGCTGCCATCTCTGGTCTGGAGCCGCCCTTGCTTGAGATCGGCTGGACGCGCCGCATGTTCCCGGTCCGGAAAAATCGCGGAGGGTCCAGAGCTTGCTCGGGAAACCGCTATTTTTCTGGACGGGGGACAGGCGGGGTGTCAGACGCGCTCAATCAAGGGCGGCTCCTGACCCTCTGGGATGGTGAGCCTGCAGCGCCTTGTTCCCGCGATGAGCGCAGCGAAGAGCCCACGCTCAAGGATAAACAGGCACCCGCCCCATCAATTGATCCAGCTGCCAGCCGATCCACCCATGCGGGATGAAATGCCCGCCGTCGTGCAGATCAAGCGTCACTTTGCGCCCGCCTGCGCAATCCTTCCACACGCGGCGGTCCAGCGTCAGCCAAGTGACCGCCTGCCAAGGCCCTTCGCGGGTCTGGGCATCGCAACCGAACTGGGTACGCCAAAGCGCAACGGGATGCGTCTCGTCCCCGTTTGGGCCCATCGGGAAGGGCATTACTGTGTCGTCGAACCCATAGACCTGACGGACTTCACGGGGGCCCTGCGGGCAGACATGCCTCTGGCGGATCGTGCCGGAGATGGCCAGCAATGCGGCCACGCCTTCGCCGTTCTGGCAGACATAGCGCCACGCCATCGCGCTGCCGTAGGAATAGCCGGAGACGTATATCCGGTTGCGATCAACGGGCAGGCGTTTGGCCACATCCTCGATCACGGCGGCAGCAAAGGGCACATCGCGGCTGTCGGCGTCCCGGAAATCCCATGTGCGGTCCTGCCCGTTGGGCGCGATCAGCAACACGCCACGACGGCGGGTGTGACTGGCAATCCGCTGGTGGTTCACGATCAGATCACCCTGCCGCCCCCAGCCGTGGAAATGCATCAGCACGGGCAGCGGGCTGACCCCGTCCCAACCGTCCGGCAAACGGATGTGATAGGACCGATCCCCTAACTGGCAGGCGGTACGACCTTCGCAACTTTCGGCGGTGGCAGCGACGGGCAAAAGCAACAGGCAAAGCAGGAGACGTATCATCATGATCACGGGGATGGCCCAGCGCGCCGCGAATGTCACCTCACAAAGACGCCAGCCAGTTGTGCAGCTCTGTCATGCGGACCTCGGGGGTCATCTGATCTGCGGGCAGCCCAAGCCTTCGGGCGGCATCTGCGTCCTGCTCGACCACGGCCATGTCATCTGCGTCCTGCGCGCTGATCTTGCCCTGACGGCCCAACGCGGGGCCCAGTTTGGCGGGGTCAAGTTCGGGGTGGTACTGCATGCCCCAAAATTTGACGCCGTCCTGCTCGTAGGCGAATGCCTGTACAGCGGAGTGGGCGTTTCCTGCCAACAGCACTGCGCCTTCAGGCAAGTGCCGCACATCATCGCGGTGCACACAAGGCACGCCGTAGCCGTCAACGCGCCCCCTGAGCAATGGATGCGACTTGCCTGCCTCGGTCAGCGTTATGTCGCAGGCAAAGCCGTCCTCCGGCCCATTGGGCGACGCATCCGAGCGCCCGCCGAGCACGCTTGCGGCCAATTGCATGCCGTTGCACGACCCCAGTGTTGGCAATCCTTGGGCAAAAACGGCGCGCATCACATCGGCGATAGGCTTGGCGCGGGCGTCATCGGTGTTCCATTCAACGCTGGAGCCGGTGAACACCACGCCATCGAAATCCGCCAGCGCGGGCAGCGGGTCACGGTCATAAGGCGCGACGATGGTGATCGTGAGGTCATCGCGGCACGCGCGCAGGGCATTGGCATAATTCTCTCCGACTGCGGTGCCCCCGTTGGCGACAAAACTTTCGTTTTGCGCGGCAGGATTGGAATCGATGATCAGAATGCGGGGCATAGGCGTTTTCCGGACAGGTGGTGCACTGGAAGTGCACCTTACGGACTTCGCACCTGCGATCAACGGTAAGGTGGCCCTCTGGGCCAGCCATCGCGCTACCGCAGGTGCATCGCCTTGGCTTCCCGCAGGACAGCACGGCGGGACTTTAGATACCGTGGACCAGGATAGAGATTGTCGATGGCAGCAATGTGTTCACGCAGAACTGTCGCCATGACAAGCGCCGCCTCGGCCTGACGGGCGGCCAGCGCGCCCTTGGGGCGACGCTGCACATAGGCGGCGACCACCCACATATTCGCGGCAAGCCCGGCCTCTAGTGCGTCGCGGGACATGTGGCGGGTGGCGTCGCTGAACCGTTTACGCTTGCGATAGTCCTGCGTGACCAGCAGACCGTAGAAAAGCAACCCGAAGGCCCCACCGCCAACCAGAAACCGCCAAAAGAACGCTGCGACGTCAAAGATCCCCTGAAGAAGATCAAAGAACATGCCTAGCGGCTTAGCCCACCGTGCAGATTGGGCTGGTCCAGCCCTGCAAATCCATAGTGGCGCAGCCAGCGCAGGTCGCTGTCAAAGAAGGCGCGCAGATCGGGGATGCCGTATTTCAGCATGGCAATCCGGTCGATGCCCATGCCGAAGGCAAAACCCTGCCACTGGTCGGGGTCGATCCCGCCGGCCTGCAACACCTTGGGATGCACCATGCCGGAGCCGAGGACCTCCATCCAGTCGTCGCCCTCCCCGATCTTGAGCTGTCCGTCGACCCATGAACACTGGATATCAACTTCCGCCGACGGCTCAGTGAACGGGAAATGCGAGGCGCGGAACCGTGTCTTGATCCCGTCGATCTCAAAGAACGCGGCAAAGAACTCTTCCAGCACCCACTTGAGGTTGGCCATGGAGATATCCTTGTCGATGGCGAGGCCCTCGACCTGATGGAACATGGGCGTGTGGGTCTGGTCATAATCGGCGCGATAGACACCACCGGGGCAGATAATGCGCAAGGGCGCGCCTTGCGCCTCCATCGTACGGATCTGCACGGGGCTGGTATGGGTGCGCAGCACATGCGGCGGGCGGTTATCGCCCTCGGCACGGTGCATGTAGAACGTGTCCATCTCGGCCCGCGCGGGGTGGTGCCCGGGAATGTTGAGCGCGTCGAAGTTGTACCAATCGGTGTCGATCCGCGGCCCTTCGGCGACGGCAAAACCCATCTCGGCAAAGATGGCCGTGACTTCTTCCGTGACCTGACTGACAGGGTGGATCGTCCCCTCGCGGCGCGCGCGTGTGGGCAGGGTGACATCCAGCCATTCACTGCGCAGGCGCGCGTCCAGTGCGGCATCGCCCAAGGCGGCCTTCTTGGCGGCCAGCGCAGAGTTGATCTCGTCCTTGAGCGCATTGAGCGCGGGGCCTGCGGTCTGACGCTCCTCAGGGGTCATCTTGCCCAGTTCACGCATCTTCAGCGCGACTTCGCCCTTCTTGCCGACAGCGGCAAGGCGGATGTCCTCAAGCGCGGCCTCGTCGCCTGCACCTGCAATCTGGGAAAGGTATTTCTGCTTGAGATCGTCCATGGGGCACCTTGGGATTTGCATCTGGAGCACGTGCTATCAGAACAGCGCCCGAATACAAGGTGCTGGACGGTCTGAGGCCCCTGCCCTCAGGACTTCCCGTGATCGAATACCTCGTCGACAAAGCTATCTGCCACATCCGCGTACTGGCTGGACACGACGCGCCAATCCCCCTGTTCAAGGCGCAGCACCGAATAGGCAAGGTAGGAGGCATTGATCTGAACGCCATGCCCGATGATGCGGGTCTCGTGACTGCCATGGATGGTGGTGCCGTCTGTGAACTCGGCAGATATGCAGTGACGTATCATGCTGCTGTTGCCGTCATCATCCAGCTTGGCGCACAGCGTGTCGAAGATTTGGCGCAACTCGTTGACATCCGCGATGACACGGCGATTGCCAAAGGTCTCGATCGTTTGAGGTAACGCGAAATAGGTCTGGTAAAGATCGAAACGTTGGGTCTCCATCGCCTGCGCAATGCGATCAAGCAGCTTCTGATAGATCACCATTGCTGCGTCGGGGTCCTTACAACTCACGTGGGCGCACCCTTTGTGGCTGCGAAACTGACTTGCCCTTGGCTCCGCAGAATGCGCACTCCGAAGGAGGCACAGGCTGCAGGCAAATCATCGAAGATGCGGATGTTCATCAAGCCGTTGCCCATCATCAGCATGTAAAACATGCGCGCAATCCCGTAGCCCAGATCGGTGGGCGCGGCGATGGCGACAGGTATCGGGCGGCTCACCGGGCTAAACTGGTTGATGTAGAAATTGCGCAATGTCAGCACGTCGCGGAATTTGGCGCTGGCATCGGTGAGGGCGGTCAAGTCGATGAGCTGCCGACGCGTGCTAAACTGCGGGTCTGCATGATAGGCCAAGGCCAGATCGCGCAGTTCCTTCAGATGTGTAACGCCCTCGATACGCACATACTTCAGATCGACAGCATCGTGGATCTCATACGTCGCGGTCATTGCATAACTCCTGCGAGACCTCATTCTTACAAGATGTGTTGCCCCCAACGCTACCAACCCAAGGTAGAACCTTGCATTTACTGCTAAAATCCTGTGCGCAGCGGGGTCGGGGCAGTGGCTGGCGGGTCAGCGACACGGGCCCGCTGCTGCACCAGGAATATCGATGTGCGTTGCAAGCAGCCACGCGCCATGGTTGAATTTGCGCTTCGCAAAATACGGAGAGCCAGATGGCAAAGGATATCGTCATTCTACTTGACGGGACATCGAACGAGATCAAGACGAACCGCTCCAACGTGCTGCGCCTTTACGGCACGTTGCAAAAATCGGATGCGCAGGTGGTTTATTATGATCCGGGGGTGGGCACCTTTGGGCCGGACACGATCTGGAGCCAACTTATCCGCAAGTCTTCCGAAGTCTGGGGCATGGCAACAGGTCAGGGTTTCGACGCCAACGTGAAAGAGGCCTACCGCTTTTTGGTCGACACCTACGAACAAGGCCCAAATGGCGCGCATGATCGCATCCACATTATCGGCTTCTCGCGCGGGGCCTATTGCGCGCGGGTGCTGGCAGGCTTTCTGCATGCCTTCGGCTTGATGGAACCGCGCAACCTCAATCTTCTGGATTACGCCTATCGCGCCTACAAACGGGTCGGCCACGACATGGCAGCGGATGCATTCGAGGAATTGCGCCTGCATGAACGCATTCTGCGCCCTCATCGTCCTATAATCCGATTTCTGGGGCTGTTTGAAACGGTCTCCTCCGTGATTGAAAGCGGACGGTTCGGGCCTCGGTTGCGGAGCCACGCCTTCAGTGATCAAAACCCCTCGGTGCGGACCGTGCGGCATGCGGTCGCTCTGCATGAGCGTCGTACAATGTTCCGACCGCAACTGTGGCGCGCGGGCCAGCAGTTTCATCCCAACAGGTTCAGTGACGCAGGCGCGCGCGCTCAGGACAGTAAGGAGGTCTGGTTTGCGGGGGTGCACGGCGACATTGGCGGCGGGTATCCCGAAGACGTTTCAGGTCTTGCAAAGCTCAGCTTGCACTGGATGATCCGTGAAAGCCGAAAAGCGGGGCTGAAATACAAAACCCGCACCATCAATGAGATCGTGCTGGGC
>CALAIJ010000293.1 GCA_937923365.1 uncultured Sulfitobacter sp. | reverse complement strand
CTTCGAACGCTCTGATCGCCCGCTCCAAACGGCCCTTGGGGACAGATGCATAATCAACCGCCGATACGATCCTGCACTCTCCCTCGCGGGCCGTTACCTTGGTTTTTCCAAGATGAAATTCAAACTTTTGCTTCGGCGCGCGCGTGGATGTGGCGGGTTTTGCCCCCTGCCCCGCTGCAAAGCTCTTGAGCACCTCATTCTGCGCTTCAGGCGTCGCAGCAGCCCGCAGGCGCAGCCGCAAATCAGTGACCCCGTCAGGCGAGACTTTGAGCACTCTGGCCGCCTCAATTCCAACGTTCCTTGGGACCGCTTTGGGCCATTGCAAATCTTCACCAACAGCCTCCAGCAACGTGACAAAGCCACGAATGTAGGATTTCTTCATCTTGTGCAGCGCGCCATATAGCGTCCCGACAAGGGCGTGCGCATCGCCGTCTTCAACGCCCGCATCGCCTGCGGCGGTGATCGCCACCTGCGCCATTTCCGCAAAGGTCAGATCTTCGCGCACGACGTTCTCTTCCACCATGTCGATGTAGCGTGCCAAACGCCCCTGCCCCGCCTCGTCGATCCGCGCCACGATATTTGCGAAAGCGCTGTCCTTGGTCTCTGCAAACAGCTGCGAAAGCGCCGTGAACCGCCGCCATCCCTTTTTGACCTGCAAGCGCCCGTCGTCCCCGCGATAAAGCTCGATCGGTTCTTTCTGGCCGCGCGCACGGATGGAGGCCTTTAGCTCCTCCATCTCATCTGCTGCCGCCACGGCATCAAGCTCAAGCCGGTCACGGGGCAAATCATCAGTGTGCACATCACCCAAAGGCACCGCTGTCAGGATCAACCCTGCCCGACTTGCCTTGCGAAACGTCTTGGCGTCCTGCGCGTTCTGACGCCGCTGCTCGACCTTAGCATCCGTGCTTTCCGTCAGGCTTTCGGCCGTGTCCCGAATGGCAGCCCCCATAGGGCCGACATTCCGCTTGCGGGGGGCCTCTTTGGCCGGTGTTACGGGATCAAACCCGAATTTGTTTTTCTTGCTCATCTGATTATGCCTCCGGTCCGTCTGAATGGGCGCGCCAGGATACCAGCAAAGTCTCCTTGAACTCTCCATAGGCCCTGTCAAAGCTCTGACGGGCGCGCTTCCATGTCTCGCGGGTCATCTGCCGATAGTCCTGCTCGTAAACGCTCATCTGGAAACGGCCCGATTGCTCAACCGCACGGGTCATTTCGATCGGATGCGCACAGACATCCGCCCCGAATACATTCCGGAACGCGTCCATCATCGCACTGTGCAGCGGATTGGTGGCCTCGAACCGCGTCATCAGCAAGCGAACGTCCAGAAAGGTCTTTGGCAGCTTGATCCCTGCGTCCTCTGCCAGCGTGGCAAACCCGTCAGAGATGTCACCCATCGCGTCCCCCAATTGGCCCAAGTAAGAGGTGGTGGAATCGTATTCCCAGTATCCGGGCCCTGACGGCACATAAAGGATATCCGCGGCAAATGCCGCATTTAGAGACTGGTACCCGATCGCAGGCGGACAGTCGAAAACGATCAGGTCGTATTGGTCGTCGGGCAATTCATCAAGGTACCGTGCGACACAACCAAAGAAGGTCCACGCCTTGTGCAACCCTCTGTACTGCGCGCTGGCAAACTCGACAAAGGCGGCATTGGCGCAGCTGGGGATCACGTCAATCGTCGGCCAGCAGGTTGGCTGGATAAAGTCCTGAACACGCTGCGCCCCGATACTTTGAACATCTTCCGGCAATTCGTCGGCGGCGGGGTAGGGGCAATCGTCGGGGTCATCATAGCTGGCCATGATCCGGTCCGCTTCACGGCACAGATCGCGGCACATAATGCCCCAGACCGTGTTCCATTCCTTGACCTCGTTTAGCCCCATGGAGTGGGTCAGCGTCGCTTGCGGGTCAAAATCCACACACAGCACACGGTACCCGTCGAGGGCTGCGGCATTGGCAAGATGCTGGGCGACGACGGTTTTCCCCACACCGCCTTTGAAGTTACTGACGGCAACCCGCATTGCGCGCCCTTTGGGCCGCTCTGGCAATAGCTTCTTGCCGCGCAGTTTGACACGTCGGCGCAGCTCATTTATTTCCGCCAGACTGAACCAACGCTGCCGTCCGTCTTCCTCAGTCTCGCCCTGCGGCAGGGAAGGATCATCTGCCAGTTTGCGGCGCAGAGTGTCTGCAGGCACATCAAACATGAACTGGCTGATCTCCCAGATCGAGAAGGGTCTCAGGGTTTTCACTTCACCGGGCGAGAACGTGGCACGTCGCACCGCAGCTTGCTGGGTCAGGGACCGCTCGTTCATGGCTTGAAGGTCGGAATGATCTCTCATGGGATTTGCTCTTGTTTATTGGCCTCATCTCTTCGATAACGGGATTTAGCACATTCCGCAAATTCCAAGTTCCCTGAATCCTGTTTTTGCGTCGATTCGCCTGAGGAACACGCATGCGCCAGCCAGCGGGGCTAGATTTAGACGGCGACGGGCGCAATAGGCTCAAAATAGGGTGACACCAGACACTAAATGTGGTGACATCACTCGTGTCACCCTTCACCATTAGACCCTTATTTCTTTGGAAAATTACAAGACCCCCTCAATTCCCGCTTTTTCTGGATTGTTGACAAAGTACGGGAATTCGCCTCAAATCTCATCATCAACAGAATCGTCCCCAATGTAGGGATGATCGGTGGATTGATACGTGAGGCATACCTGCAACCGCAGGAGAACAGGGCAGTCTTTGTGCAACAGACAAAACGGGTCGGGCCAAGTGCAGGGGTACTCAAGTACGACCTGCTGACCGCGCTCAGCATTCTCGGGCTTCATGGCACCCCAACAGAGCAGACAAGCCTTATGCGGCTTTGTGCGCTAATCACGGCGCGCTATAATTGGCGTGTTGAGGAAGTCTCCGTCGGGCACGCAGAACTTGCGCGGCTTTGGGCCGTGAATGAACGCACAGTGAAACGCGAGATGAAACGCCTGATGCAAATGGGGGTGATTACCTGTTTCAGACCGGGGGTGCGCGGCCGCGTTGGCGCGTACCGGTTGAACTACCGCCGCATTTACGAGCTCTCGCGCCCGTGCTGGCAGGCCGTAGGGCCGGACTTTGAGGACCGGATGGTCCATGTCTGCGGCGAACGTACTGTCGTGAAAGTGGATTTTCAGTCTGTGACCGCCTCAAGACCTGAACCAACAACACCGGATGGAACATGGGGGGCTGTGCGCCGGCGGCTGCAATCTGAACACCCTGCCGTGTTCGAAAGCTGGTTCGCGAAACTGACGGTCGCTGGCACCAGCGAAAATGCAATCACGCTTCAGGCGCCAAATGGTTTTGTGTCGCGCTACATTGAAACCCATTTCAATGCATTGCTTGCTGCAGCCGTTAACGCAGAGATGCCAACGGTGGATGGCCGCCCGCGCAACATAACGCTTACAAGCTAGGGACAGGCCGCCATCACCCCGCGCAATTCGGCAAGCCCGCGCATACGGCCGATTAACGGATAGCCCGGCGTACTGTGCCCCCCAAGATCGCCAAGCAGCTCCTGACCATGATCGGGCCGCATCGGGATCACGGAATCCTCGCGGCCTTCAGCAGACCTTCTTGCCTCTTCACGGATCAGGGCCTGGACGGTCCCGACCATGTCCGTATCGCCGTCCAGATGCGGGGATTCGTGGAAATCGGGCATGTTAGGGTCTAATGACCGCGTGCGCCTTGTATTGCGCAGGTGCGCGAAATGAATGCGGGGGCCGTGCCGCTTTACAAAGGCAGGCCCGTCAAATCCGGCAGCCACGCCCAGCGATCCTGTGCACAAAGTGGCGCCGTTGGCGGCCAGGTCCACCGCATCCAGAACCGCCGCATAATCGCACGCGCTTGACATCACTCTGGGCAGTCCCATCAACGAGAACGGAGGGTCATCAGGGTGACAACACAACCTCACGCCAAGGTCCTGGGCAAGGGGGGCAACCTGCGACAGAAAGTCGATCAGATTGTTGCGCAGCAGGGCAGGGGAGATGCCGTCATAGGTCCCCAGCAAGGCGCGGACATCCGAGACGCTCCACTGGTCATTGGCCCCGGGAAGGCCTGCGGTGATATTGTGTTGCAACGTGGCTTTTTCGGTGTCCGATAGCGCCGCAAATCGTGATGTTGCAGCATCAAGGATCGCGGGCAGATATGCGTCTTCCGCACCCTTGCGCTGCAGTATGAACAAATCAAAAGCGGCAAAATCCACAGCAGAGAAAGCCATCGCAACGCCGCCATGAGGTTGTTTTGCGCGCAGCTCTGTGCGGGTCCAGTCAAGGATCGGCATGAAGTTATAACAAACCACCTTGATGCCTTGCGCCGCCAGGGCGCGCAGGCTGGATTTGTAGGCTTCGATATGTGCCGGCATTTCAGGGCTTTGCGTTTTGATGGCCTCTGAAACGGGTAGGCTTTCCACGACATCCCATGCGTAACCGTTTGCTTTCAATAGGTTTTGACGCTCCTCAATGTCCTGAAAACGCCAAGCCGCACCAGGGGGGATATGGTGAAGGGCCGTCACAATCCCTTCGACGCCGACCTGATGCAGGTCCTGCAATGCAATCGGGTCCTGAGGGCCGAACCAACGCCAACATTGCTTCATGGTAGCCATCCTTCATAGAGCGGGTGATCGGGCGTTATAGGTAAGGTCACGCGCGCGCCGCTGCGGGCGGCATGATAGATTGCAGTCACAAGGGCGACGGACGCGGCGCCCTCTTGTAGGGTCACGGCGGCGTTCGGCGCACCCGTCAGCGCTTTGGCCAATTCGGTAAAGAACCCTTCAAAACCGGCAGGCTCTGCGGGGGCGTTTGCGACAGCCGCATCGATGTCATGTTGCCGCGACGGGTCGCGGGCCGCGAATGTCCAGGGAACGGCACCGGGGGCATAGGGTTCTGATCCTGAAGTGGCGGTCAGATGATCAAAGACAATGCGCAGACGGGTGTCGTTGTCCGCAGCCCCCAGCGTGATGCTGCTGGAGCAGAGCGCGCCCGAGGTCATCTCGAAAATGATTGCGGCGGTGTCCTCAGTTTCGATCGGATTGATGCGGGTGGTGGTCATGGCTGACACGGCTTTGATGTCACCGGCGATGTGCGTCAGCAGGTCGTGGTTGTGGATTGCATGGCCCAGAACCGCACCCCCGCGTTCGCCTTCCCAAGTGCCGCGCCACGGGACCGCATAATAGTCGGCACCACGGGACCAATGCGTCTCTAACACGGCGGAATTGACCGCTCCGGCAAGGCCTGTTGCCATCAGATGACGCAGCTGCGCCAAGGCGAAGCCCCAGCGATATTGAAACACCGGAAAGACGTGTTTGCCTGAAGCCAATGCAGCATCGCGAATGCGGTCCACATCGGCCATGGACGTCGCCAGAGGTTTCTCGCACACCACATGTTTCCCAGCCGCCAGCGCTTGCAATGTGACGGGCACATGCAAATGTGGGGGCAGGCAAATGTCGATCAGATCAATCTTTGGATCATTTAACGCTTGGCCGATATCGGTGCTGGCGGCAAACCCGTGGCCATCTCGAATGGCATCAATGCGCGCCGCGTCCTGATCAACGACAGTGCTTACATGGAACGTCTCTGGCAACGCCCGCAGGGCTGTCAGATGCTGCGCGCCAATGCCGGCACCAAGGATCGCGACGTTTATCATGTCCCGTCCGCCAAAAGCTGCGCGCGCAAGGCCAGCTCCATCACCGTAAAGCAATGCGCCTGTGTCATGGCTGTTTCTGTCCGGTCTGCGATGTCTGCCGCCAGCCGCGTGAAATAGGGCAGGCCCGCGCCGGAGGCATCAATCCTTTCGCACCGTGTACCGTTCACATAAATCAGGTGATCAGTGCCATCCGACCCGCCCACATCAACGTATTTGCGCAGTTCCAGATAGCCTTCGGTGCCAAGGATCGTCAGGCGTCCGTCACCCCATGTAGGTAGCGCATCGGGGGTAAACCAGTCCACGCGGATGTATCCGGTGGCATGTGCGCTTTGCAGGTTTATCTCTCCGAAATCGTCGATATCCGGATTGGCATAGCTGGCGGTAAAAGCGCGTGTGATCTGGCCCCTGTCAGAGCCGGTATAGTGCAGGAACTGATCAATCTGGTGCGATCCGATGTCTGTCAGGATGCCGCCAAAACGATCGCGCTGAAAGAACCAGTCGGGGCGTGTGGCCCGGTTCAGACGGTGCGGGCCCAGACCTACCGTTTGCACCACTTTGCCAATCGCCCCTTGCGCGACCATCTCAGAGGCCAGCGTGCTGACGGGCGTCTCGAACCGTTCGGAAAAGTTGACCGACCAGATGCGCCCGGTTTGCGCGACACATTCTTTGATCTGCGCCAGTTGGTCCGGCGTTGTGCACCCCGGTTTGTCCGTCATCACATCCATGCCGTGTTGCATCGCGCTGATCGCAAGTGCGGCGCGGTCCGCAGGAATGGCAGAGATCAACGCAAGGTCGGCACCCGCATCAAGTGCTGCATCAAGGCTGTCAAAGCGGCGCATATCCGGAAACCGTTTTTGAAAACCGGCCAGGGTTTCGGGCGTGCCTTCGGTCCAGTAGCCAAGGCACGGCACACCGGCGCGTTCCATATTCTGGGTCATGCCGTAGATGTGCCGATGGTCCAGCCCAAGGGCAACGCAGGTCAAAGACATCCGGGCACCTCCGTTTGCATGCCGGTTTCGCTGGCGCGGGTCATGGCGTCGATCACAGCGTGAACCAACAAGGCGCTGCGGCCAGTGGTCATGGGCGGGCGGTTTTCCTCGAGGGCTGTGGCGAAGTCCTCGATCACGGACTGGTGCCACGCGTGGGTGAACGCCATTGGATCTGCGCCGCCACCAGTGCCGCCTTTGGCGCCGAATGTCTGCGTGCCGCCTGCCATGTCAGTCAGCGTCAGCACGCCCGATTCCAGATGCGCCGCCGCTTTGGTGCCTTGGATGGTGATCGTCTCTGCGCCGCCGGGGTAGGCCGCCGTTGTGGCGGTCAGGGATCCGATCGCGCCGCTTTGCATTGTGAACATCGCGCCTGCCCAATCCTCCGCTTCCAGCTGGTGCAGGGGGGTGCGCCGCATCATGGCCTGCACCGAGGCAATCGGCCCCAAAAGCCACATCGCCAGGTCCAGCGTATGGATCGCCTGAGAGATCATCACCCCGCCGCCATCGCGGGCGTAGGTGCCACGACCTGGCGCATCGTAATAGCTTTGATCGCGCCACCATGGCACGCGGATGTCGACGGTGGCGATGTCGCCTAACGTGCCTGCCTCAATCGCGTCTTTCAAAGCAGTCGAGGCGTCACGGGCGCGATGTTGGAACACGATCCCCAGTGGCAGATCAGCGGCCTCGAACGCCTCCACAAGGGTCGTCGCTGAAGCGAGCGTCCGCTCGACCGGTTTTTCCATCAACACGGGTTTTCCCGCGGCGATCAGATGCGCTGCAATCTCTGTGCGGGCATCAGGTGGCGTGGCCAGAATGACAAAATCAACCGTCTTGTCCTTGGCGAGGGCATCAAGGGATGTATAGGCGCGGGTATTGTGCTCTTTGGCAAATGTGCGCGCACGCGTGGCATCACGACCCAGCACGCCGGACAGATGCAAGGACGGATGCGCTGCCCGAATGGCGGCCACATGCGTGCCTGCAACCATCCCCAAACCGATTAGTGCGATGTTCATCTTCATCCCCTCGAACACCCGACCAGTTTGAGGCGTTGCACACCCAAGATGCAAGCTGCAATACTCGCCACATCACCCGCTGTTCCGCAGAAAGGCGCAGATCATGACAGGCCAGCTTACAGGTACCGCTGCGGCGCTTTATGACCACATCAAAGACCTGCCGATTGTCTCACCTCACGGGCATTGCGATCCGTCGTGGTTTGCCGGGGATGCGGCATTCTCCGACCCTGCCGCATTGCTGGTGATACCGGACCACTACGTTTTCCGTATGCTCTATTCGCAGGGCGTCAACATGGCCGATCTTGGCGTTGGGCCTGAAGGGCAGGGGGCTGATCCGCGTGCTGTCTTTCGGCTGTTCGCGGATCATTGGCATCTGTTCCTGGGGACACCTTCGCGGGTCTGGATCGAACACGTTCTATACCAGACCTTGGGGATCGGCACCGCGCTTTCGCCGGATACCGCTGATGCGGTCTTTGACCAGATCGCCGAACGGCTCGCACGGGCAGACCACCGTCCGCGTGCGCTGTTTGACCGGTTCAACATCGAGGTGTTGGCCACCACGGACGGCGCGCTTGACGATCTTGGCGCGCATGTCGCTATTCGGGATTGCGACTGGCAGGGGCGGGTGCTGCCGACCTTCCGGCCTGATGGCGTACTTGATCCCGGCGATCCGGCATTCGGGTCTAACATCGCCCAGTTAGAGACTGATACCGGTTGCGATCTGTCCACGTACGGGGGCTATCTTCAGGCCCTGCGCCAGCGTCGGGCGTATTTCATCTCAAGGGGGGCGACGGCCACGGATCACGCCATCGAAGAGGTGCATACCGAATGGCTCACCGATCCGGAAGCACAGTACCAGATGATCCGCAAAGGGGGCGGCAACGCACAGGCCTTCTACGGCCATATGTTGATCGAGATGGCGCAGATGTCCGTCGAGGACGGGCTGACCATGCAGATACACGGCGGCAGCCGGCGCAACACAAATGCACTCATTATGGACAGGTTCGGGCGGGACATGGGCGCGGACATTCCCGTGGCAACCGATTGGGTGCGCGGGCTGGAGCCGCTTTTGAGGCGCGTTGGAAACTCTACCGTGTTCAAGTTGATCCTGTTCACGCTGGACGAGACGACCTACGCCCGCGAACTTGCGCCCATGGCAGGCCACTGGCCCTGTTTGCGTATCGGGCCGCCGTGGTGGTTTCATGACAGTCCGGCGGGGATCGCACGCTATTTCGATCAGGTGGTCGAGACTGCGGGATATCACAACCTTGCCGGTTTCAACGATGACACTCGTGCGTTTTTGTCTATCCCTGCGCGGCACGATCTGTGGCGGCGGTGCGTGGCGATGCATCTGTCAGGGCAAATCGACAAGGGTTACTTCGGACGGGACGACGCCGAACGCATCGCGCAGTTGCTTGCCACTGATCTGGCACGTGACGCCTACGGGTTGGCGCGCTAGATGGGCCGCATCTTGCATTTCGGTCTGGGCAATTTCGCCCGTGCGCATTTGCTGGATTACACAGCCGATGCGGGCGGGTGGGATGTGGTGGGCGTCAGCCTGCGCTCTACCACGATCCGCGACGGTCTTGCCGCCCAGGGCTTTGCCTATGATCTGTGCGTTCAGGGGCAGGGGGTAAAACGCATCAACGTGCTGGATGATGTCCTTGTGGCCCCGGACAATCCCGCAGCCGTACTTGCGGCGATGAAGGCGGCGGACATCATCTCGGCCACGGTCACGGAAAAAGGCTACCATCTGGACGCACAAGGCCAGTTGGACCTTGCTGATCCGGCAATTGCTGCGGATCTTGCAGGGCAGGGGCCACAAACGCTCATCGGGTTTCTGGCCCATCACCTTGCAGCGCGGTCCCGTCCTGCCACGGTGCTAAGCTGTGACAATATGGTCGGGAACGGAGACCGGTTGCAGGCAGCCGTCACGGATTTTGCGCAAGCCGCCGGATTGGCGATAAACACCAAGGTGACATTCCCCAACGCGATGGTTGACCGGATCACGCCCGCGACAACTGACGCCGTCCGTGCGCTCAGCGGTGATCCCATGGCCGTCCCCACAGAGGCGTTTCGCGAATGGGTGATCGAGGACAATTTCGCAGGGCCGCGCCCTGACTGGCCCGATGTCAAATTCGTCAGCGACGTTGATCCGCACGAACTTCGTAAGCTGCGGATGTTGAACGGAGCCCATTCCCTGATGGCGTATGCGGGTCTGGCGCGGGGACTGGAATATGTGCATCAGGCCGTTGCGGACCCCGTGCTGCGCCCCTTGGTGACACAGGCAATGGCGCAGGCGGGCCGCACGTTGCCCCTGTCAGTACAGGATCAGGTGCCCGCCTATGCGGACGCGTTGCTGGCGCGGTTCGAGAACCCTGACCTTAAGCACCGACTGGACCAGATCGCGATGGATGGCTCTCAGAAAGTGCCTTACCGGTTTGTCGCCACCCTGCGCGACGGGGAGGCGCCTGCGATTGCCGAAGGGCTTCGGGCGTGGATTGCATTCTGCATCAGCCAAGTGGGGCAGGGGCACCAGCTTAACGACCCCAAAGCAGAAGATATCGCGAGGGCTGCCCGCTCTGACAACCCGACGCGGGCACTGCTTGATCTGGTGGGGGCTGCCGACCTTGCTCCGCTTATCGCGGGATGATCGCACCGCGGTGTTGCACCACGCGCGCGGCAAGGGCGTGGCCTTGCGCCAGCGCTTCCGTCTGGGACTGGCCTGTCAGGATCGCCGCCAGATACCCCGCGTTGAAACTGTCACCAGCCGCTGTGGTATCCACGACATTTGACGCGGCCGGATAGGATTGCGTAACAGGCGCGCCCAAGGATAGCGGACCCGTCTCGCCCCGTTTCAATGCGCCGGTACCGGCATGTTGTGCGAAACGCGCCGTCACTTCATCCGCAGTTTCATCAAACAGATGCATTTCATCATCAATCGATGGCAGGGCGATGTCGGCACAGGCCCACATTGCCTTTGTGACCTCCTGGGCGACTTGCGCGCTTTCCCACAGGCGGGGGCGATAGTTGCTGTCATAGATAACCTTGAGATCAGCATTCTGAAGCCAGCCAATCAGCGCCAGCCGGACATGCTGGGGCAGGATCGCCATGGAAATCCCGCTCAGGTAGACCGCGTCATATCCGTTCAGCACGTCAAAGTCGTGATCGGCAAACAACTGCCGCGCAGCAGCGGTGCTGCGCCAGTAGGTAAAGCTCCGCTCGCCCTCGGGGGAGGTCGTGATCGCATACAGCCCGGGCGACGCGCCTTCAATCTGCCGGATGGTTCCCGTCCCGATGCCTTCTTTGGCAACAAAGGTCCTGATCCGGTCCGAGAAAGGATCATCGCCAAGGCAGGTCACGTAATCGACCTGCACGTCAGGGGCTGCGCGGCGCAGATAGATCGCGGTGTTCAGGGTATCGCCCGCAACCCCGACATCGGCTGTTGTGCCCGCCATCGAAAGTTCGATCATTGCCTCACCAATACAAGCCACGCGCGTCATGATTGCTCTCGCTTCCAAATGATCAGTCCGGCACCCATGATCACCAGCGCCCCCATGATGGTCCAGAAATCAGGCACCGTGCCAAAAAGGACATAGCCAAAGATCGCTACATAGATCAGGAACGAATACGTGAACGGCATCAACTGGTTCGCTGTGCCAAAGCGGTGTGCGTTGGTCAGCAACTGGTGGCCGGCCCAGCCGAATACACCCAGCCCGAACAGAACGATCACACCCCAAAGCGTGTCAGGCTGCGTCCATGTCCAAAGCGCCAAGGGCAGCAGGACAAACGTGCCGACAGCGCCCATGTAGAACTGCATCGTGTCCACGGCGACAATGCCTGCCAGCTTGCGCGTCATGATCGAATAGAACGCCAATGCCGTGGCGTTATAGATGATCAACAGCATCGCGGGGTGAAACACACTGCCAAAGGGCCGCACCACGATCAGGACGCCGACGAACCCCAACAGGATCGCGCTCCACCGCCAAAAACCGACTTGCTCTTTCAACAGCCAGATCGACAGGAAACAGACAATCACGGGGCTGGAAAACATGATCGCAGAGACAACCGTCAGCGGCAGGAATTGCAGTGCGTAAAAGTTGCTGAGCGTGGCCGAGACCAACAGCAGCGAACGGGTGATGACTTGCCACAGATGGTCGGTCTGAAATCGGTCCGCCGTCAGCCCCCCGCGGGCAATCATCGCCACAGAGATCACAAAGTGCGACGCATAGCGCATGAACGCCAGTTGAAACGCAGGAATGCCCGCCACCGCCAACCACTTGGCGCCGGTATCGACTGCCGCGAACAGCAGCCACGCGCCAAGCATCATCACGATGCCCAGACGCGGCAGATCAGCAGTGGAGGCGGCGGCGACGGCCACGACTTACTTCGTGAACCGCTTGGCGTAGAAGTCAACGATCTGGCTGACCATGTCATCGCCGTGCCCGGCGTCTCGCGCCTCTGTCAGGGCCTGAAGCGGGCCTTTGGACATGATGCTGTCGACGCCTGCGTCTTCGGTCATGCGGGCGTAATAGCCGACGTCTTTTGCGGCGTTCTTGATTGCGAACTCCAGCTTGGTCGGGTCCTTGTCGACGCCGTAGGCCTTGACGAAATCCATCATACCGGAATGCAAGGGTCCGGCGGCCATGACGTTGTAAAGCTGTTCGCGGTCCACCCCTGCGACGTCCGCCATGGCAAAGGCTTCGGCCATCGCGTTGGCCACCGTCATGCCAAAGAAGTTGTTGATCAGCTTGATCGTATGGCCCGACCCGATGTCGCCCAGATGAAAGACGTTCTCTCCAAGGTCCTTCAGCACAGGCTCCACCTTGTCAAAGGCGGCTTTGTCACCTGATGCCATGATGTTCAGCAACCCGTCTTTGGCGTGTGCTGGCGTGCGACCCAAAGGCGCGTCGAGGAAGGTGCCGCCCGCAGCGGCCACTTCGCCCGCCAAGGTGCGCGAACTGCCGGGCAGCGAGGTGCCGAAATCCACAACCGTTGCTCCTGCGCGCAGGCCCGCGATAATCCCGTCCGGGCCGCGCATCCGGCTTTCCACATGATCAGAGGTGCCCATGCACAACATGACGATATCGCTCGCCTCTGCCACCGACTTGGCGTCTGGCGCTTCAACCGCGCCGCGCGCGATGGCCGCATCCAGATAGGTCCGGTCGCGGTTGCCCAATACGGTCAGGCTGTAGCCTTGATCCTGCAGGCGTCCTGCCATTGCGCCGCCCATCAGGCCAAGGCCGATAAATCCGATTGCTGGTTTGCTCATGAGTGTTCCTCTTTCATGCATTCTATGCGGTTTGTCGGTGTGGCGCGTTGCCGGCCAGTTGCGTTTCGATGTCCAGCGCCACGCCAAGGGTGCGGGTGGCGTCCGCCACGTCTATCAGCGGCGGGGCGCCATCCATGACGTCGATAAAGTGATCCAGCTGCGCATCCAGAGGTGCTGCGTCTTGATCGACCTTACCCAGGGGTAAGGTCACCGCAGGGCTGCCCCAGTCGCTGCCTTGCCACAGTGTCATAGAGGGAAAGCTGATCGCGCCCTTCGTACCTGTGATCCACATCATGTCCTGCCCAGTAGTTCCGATGTTGGGGTTTTCACCAGTGCCCGCTTCAAATCCCCAAGGCGAGGGGGCGTTGTCGGCAAAGCTGATTGTGCCCGTCGCCCCGTTGTCAAAGGCAAGCGCCACCGCACCACTTTCAATGCGGTCCGTGCCACGGGTGGCCGTGCCGCGCAGGGCGGAGGTGGCCACGATCTCTCCGATGCAGAACCGCAGAATGTCGATGTCATGCACAAGGTTGATCATCACGGGGCTACCGCCCGCAGTGCGCCAGTTGCCTTCGAAATAGGCGTCCGGTTTGCGCATGCACCACAGGAGCGCGGCATTGACGACCTGCCCGATACGCCCCTCTGCAAGCACGGTTTTCAGGTGCTGCACACAGGCATGATAGCGGCGGTGATGCCCGACGAGCGAGCGGACATTGGTCTGGCCAAGAGCGGTCTCCAACCTGCGGGCGTCCTCTAGCGTGCCTGCGACCGGCTTTTCGATCAGCATGTGCCAACCTTTGGCCGCCGCCTCTGACCCATGAACACTGTGCAGATGGGTGGGCGTGGCGATAATGACACCGTCAACGTGGTCTTCGACCTCGTCCATGGCCGCAAAGCGCGGCACATCCGGCGCGATTGTCATATCCGGATCAGCAAGACCCACCAACGCGCAACGCGGATGCGCCTGCACCGCCTTTACGTGGCGGATGCCGATCAGCCCGCCGCCGACAACAAGGATGCGTTTCACATCACCGCTCCGATTTGCCATGGGACGAATTCGTAGTCGCCCAACCCTTGGGCTTCGGACTTGGTGACCTGTCCCGAGGCGACTGCCAGAAACATCTCGTATATCTCGCGGCCTTTTGCCTCGACGCTGACCCCTTTGGACAGGATCTCGCCCGCGTCGATGTCCATATCTTCGGACATGCGTGCGGCCATGTCAGAGTTGGTGGCAATCTTGACTGTGGGGCTTGGCTTTGACCCAAAGGCAGACCCGCGCCCCGTGGTGAAACACACCAGATTGCAGCCGCCCGCGATTTGCCCTGTCACACTTGCCGGATCATAGCCGGGGCTGTCCATGAAGGTGAAACCCCTGGCCGTCACGGGCTCTGCGTATTTGTAAACGCCCGTCAGCGGGGAGGTGCCCCCCTTGGCGGCCGCACCCAGTGATTTTTCGAGGATGGTCGTCAGGCCGCCCTTCTTGTTCCCGGGGGAGGGGTTGTTGTCCATCGAGCCCTTGTTGCGGGCGGTATAATCCTCCCACCATTTGATAAGCCCGATCAGCTTGTCACCAACTTTGCGGTCCACCGCACGGCGGGTCAGCAGGTGTTCCGCGCCGTAGATCTCGGGTGTTTCAGCCAGCACGCCGGTCGCACCCTGGGCGGCCAGCAGGTCGCAGGCGTATCCCAATGCCGGGTTTGCCGTGACCCCTGACCACGCGTCAGAGCCGCCGCATTGCAGAGCCACCATCAGCTCGGACGCGGGGCACTCGGTGCGTGTTGCCTGATTGGCGATGGGCAGCATGGCGGTAACCTTTTCAATCCCCATTTCAACCGTGCGGCGCAGACCCGCGACGTTCTGGATGTTCATGGTTTGAAAAGTCGGGCCTTGTTTCAGACCGTAAGCCTCAAGCAGCCAGTCGATCTGGTTCATTTCGCAGCCCAGACCCACCATCAGCACGGCGGCATGGTTGGGATGCTTGGCATAGCCCCACATGACGCGTTGAAGGGCCTCGAACCCGTCACCATCACCCGCCATGCCGCAGCCGGTGCCATGCACAAAGGCGGCGACACCGTCCACGTTGGGATAGTCTGCCATCACCTCGGGCGTGAAGTGATCCGCGATCATCCGCGCGGCGGTGGCAGAGCAGTTCACCGAAGTGACAATCGCGATGTAATTCCGGGTGCCAACTTGACCGCTCTCGCGGCGATAGCCCATGAAGGTGTCAGGCGTGGCCGCTGGCGTGACAGGTCGCAAATCGGTCGCGAATTCGTAGTCCATGTCTGTCGCGCGAAATTCAAGGTTGTGGGTGTGCACATGATCCCCCGCGGCAATGTCCTGCGCGGCATATCCGATAATCTGCGCGTATTTGCGCAGGGCCTCACCCTTGGCCAGATCACGCGTTGCGATCTTGTGACCTGACGGGATAAGCGCGGTTGTCACGACATCCTCCACGGTTGCGCCAACCTGCAAGGGGCGGGTGGCGGTGACAACAGTATCTGTGTGGTCAAGGCGGACAAAATCCATAGAGGCTTCTCTGATGTGCAGGCGTCAGGCGCAATAGGGCGCGTCTGACGTCCAGCGGTGAATGTCGATATGCGGGGCGGTAGCGAGCGTTTCGCGGGCGTCGATCCAGCTGGCTTTCCAAGCGCGCCAGTCGCGCAGCTCGGTTTCTGGATTGGCACGAGAGCGTGCGACAAAGGACGGAAAGTGGCTGCGCCCTGTCGGCTGGCCCGTCACGTTGAACCGGATGTCAAAAGACCAGCGGAAGCCCTGCGTGGTATTGGGCAAAGACGCATGCGGTGTCAGCGGGTGAAACAGAACAACGCCGCCTGACGGCACGGGCAGGGGAATGCCTGCGCCCTCGTCAATGAACCCTTCGGCGATACCTGTCTGGGTACGTGGGCAATGGGGCAGCATCTTTTGCCCCTCTGCTTGGGCCTGTACCTGCAAACAGCCGTTTTCCGGCGTGGCATCCGTCACGGCGATCCAGACAGTGACCATCTGAGTTGTGTCCGCCTCTGCATGGGTGACACCGCGATCCTGATGCCAATCGGTAAAGGTGATGTGAGGGCGTATTTCGTCCCGCGCCAGTTCATCCGCAGGGGGTTTGATGCGCACATGCTGGATCGGGTTCGAGGTGATCTCGGGCCCGATCAACTGCTCCACCACGTCCAGCAGCGGGCCTGCGGTCAGCATGTCAAAGACGGCAGGGCCAAAGTGGAAGGGCGTGTCCGTCGTGATCTGATCCCCGGGTAACGAGATATCCATCGGCTGGAAATAGTCGCAGCCTGCTTTGTATCCCGTCAGCAGTTTGCCCCAAAAGTCCAAAGCTTCAGGCGGCGTGGTGACGGTGCCTGCGGCGAACCAATCCGCATAGAGGCCCTCCAGAAGTGTCGCATACTCTGCCTTTACAGCCGCCATGACATCCGTCGGGATGACATCTGGAAGGACAAGGTAGCCCTTGGTTTCAAAATGCTTCTGTTGCGCGGCGCTTAGCATCATAGCAGCAGCGCAATGATGCCGGGCCAGACCAGAAGCACGGCCAAGGCAAGGATCTGGATGCCGATGAAGGGCAGGAAGCCCTTGAAGATATCTGTCAGGCTGATGTGCGGCGGCGCCACAGATTTGAGGTAGAAGGCCGCAGGGCCAAAGGGGGGCGACAGAAAGCTGACCTGCATGTTCATACAGAAGACCACACCGAACCAGATGGCGACGTGTTGTGGCTCTAACTGGCCGAAAAAGCCGATTTCCTCAATAGGCAGGCGCAGCACGATAGGCAGGAACACAGGGATAATCAGTAGCACAATGCCGACCCAATCCATGAAGGCGCCCATGAACAATAAGATCACCATCATGGTCAGGATCACACCCATGGTGGGCAGGTCCTTGCCCACGATCAGATCGGCCACATACTGCGGCCCGCCTGCGATGGTGTAGGCCCCCGCAAGTGCTGCCGCACCGATGGTCACCCAGATGATTGTGCCCGTGGATTTCAACGTGCGCATCAAGCTGTCCCAAACAAGGTTGAACGACCCCTCACCGCGCAGGATGGCGATGATCAGGACGGCAAAGGCACCCATGCCCGCAGCCTCGGTGATGCCCGTGATGCCGCCATAGATGGAGCCCATGACAACACCGATCACCACCATCGGTGCGACAAGGCCCTTGCCCATGTCCCAACCGATTTTGGCGCGTGACTTGCCAAAGACAAAGAAGATCAGGACGAGGCAGACCAAAGTGATCCCCGCGAACCAAGGCAGATATTCCATGGTGCCCAGACGTGCAGGCTCTCCCTGGCTGGCTGCGTTGGAACCCGAGAATTCAAAGAAGGCCGCGCGGATGAACAGCGCTGTTGAAAAGCCAGCGACCACAATCGACATGAAGGCCGCAAACAGCAGGCGCTTTTCGCCGCGGGCCGGATCATCGGGGTCTTCGGGCGGCAGGGGGGCGTCCTCGGGCTTCAGCCGTGTGCGGATGATAATGTAGGTGATGATCATCGACGCCAGCATGAAGCCCGGAATGAAGGACGCGGTGAACAGCGCCTTGATCGAGGTCTCAGTGATCAGGCCATAGATGATCAGCACGATTGACGGCGGGATCATGGTGCCAAGGCTACCGCTGGCACAGATCACACCAATCGCAAGGTTCTGGTTATACCCAAGCCGCAACATTTGGGGCAGGGCGATCAGACCCAGCAAAACCACTTCGCCGCCGATAATCCCCGACATCGCCGCCATGATCACCGCCATGATGGAGGTTACAATCGCGATGCCCCCACGGGTGCGCGACAGCCAGACGTTCAGCGAGGAATACATGTCCTTGGCAATGCCCGACCGCTCCAGCAGGGACGCCATAAAGATGAACAGCGGCACCGATATGAGGACGTAGTCGGTTAAAAGCCCGTATATCTTCTGCGCCAGAATATAGAGCGGTCCTGTCCCCGGCCTGCCCGTCAGAATGCCGTCACCAAAGGTGAAAGGGTTGGTCAGGAGCGCAGGCTCGAACTTCATCACCAGCACCAGAACGGCAAGTGACGCAGACGCGAAACCCAGCGGCATTCCGATGGCCAGCAACACGATCAGCGCCAGCATCAGAATGAGGGAGATTGTACCGATATCCATTATTCTGTCCCCACTGCGCGCTTGAGTGCTTCGATTTCTTCGGCGTCCGGCTCATCGGTATGAATCTCCGGTTCCTTGTTCCAGTCGGCGATCAGGTTCAGGATCGCTTGCACGGCAACAAGCACGATCACGATCAGGACCATAGGCTGCAATGTCGCCGGAATAGGTGGGTTGAAGGCAGAGCCGTACAGCTCCCACTTATAGAGCTTGTTCACAAAGACCTGCTTGTAGCTGCCGTAGACAAGGAAGAAGGCGAACAGCACCACCAACAACGTCGAGATGCAGTCAAACACCCGTTGCAGCCATCGCGGCACCGCATCGTAAAGCAGGAAGATGCGGATGTGACTGCGCTGCTGCATGGCGTAGAAACCCGACATCAGGAATACGAAGCTGGCGAACCACAGGGTCATTTCATTGGCCCATTCAGTAGGCTTTTCGATGACGTAGCGCAGGAACACCTCGTAGAGCATGATCACGGTCATCGTCGCAATCATCATCATGGTGACGCGCCCGATGAAAAGGGCGGCGCGGTCGATCACACTGGCCCCTTCGTATTCGATGCCAGCGGCACGGACACCGCGCGCACCCAATACTGCCAGTATCGGGGACAGGATCAGCGCCAGCATATCGATGATGTCGATGTGGCCACCAAAGATACCGCCCAGATTGGGGGTGACGTCAGCTTCCAGATAGATGGCCTCGACCTGCCCACGCAAACTGTCAGACGTGTAGGGGATCCAATCCAGCATGAAGGCGGGCAGGTGCCAGATCACCCAAGCCATCGTGCCCACGAAGGCCAGAGGGATCAGCCATTCCGAAATTCCGCCTGATGCTTTTTGCATGGGTTGTCCCTCTACGTGTCGATTGAATAGTGGTTGATGAATTCGCGGTCAGGTTCGACCCCGATGCCGGGCCCTGACGGGATCGACACACGGCCACCGTTTGCCTTGACCTGTCCCTGGATGTCCAACGGCTCGGCCAAGAGGTTGTCGCGAAACTTGTTGTCGGTGGTGTCGAATTCCAGCATCGGCTCCCACGGGTGCAGGCCGCCGGGCAGGGGGGGCATCGCTGCGAGCAGTTGCAGGTTGGTCGCCACCGCAATGGCACTGCCCCAGACGTGGTTGATGACAGGCGTGAAATGCGCATGACACAGCGCCAGCACACGCAGGTATTCGGAGATGCCGCCGAGCGCGCAGACCTCT